>JANNGQ010000415.1:0-5412 GCA_031403975.1 Planctomycetota bacterium | reverse complement strand
CGTAAGCTCTGACGCAGCGAGGTGTGCCGCGATTCCGCTGCGATGTTCAACCTTGCCGGTTGTGGTGTCGGAATTCATCAGGTGCAGTGCCTGAGCGATGCTCGGCTCTGAGCCGCGTTCACAGGCACAGACAGTCTGTCGAGTCGGTCGACCGAACACCTGCAGAAAGTTTGAAGGCAGCTTGTTGTCCCAGACCTGAATGGCGCGATAACCCGGCGGCCAGCCGTTGAACTGCTCGGGCACTCCGGTCACCTGGGAAATTGCATCGAGCAGAACCTCCGCCGGTATCGGTTTCCAGGACGAATGAGAATAGTTCTGTTCATCCAGCGAGTTGGATTCGTTCGGCGCAGCACTCAGTTGATAGGCGTGTGAATTGAGCAGAGTCTTCGTAAGAGCTTTCTGATCGAACTTCAGGTCAATCAGATGGTCCGCCAAAGCCTGCAACAACGGCTCATTCGACGCTGGATTCGTGGCGCGCAGATCGTCGAGCGGCTCGACCAGGCCGCGACCGAAGTAATGCGCGAACAGACGGTTGACAATGGTTCGAGTGAAGAATGGGTTTTCGCTGCTGGTCAGCCACTCCGCAAGCACCTGTCGGCGATCGATTCCAGGCGGGAGCACCGCGGGGGAAGCTCCAGGGGCCGCCACTGAAACGGCGAGTCCGGTCCGCGGATGCTTCAATTCCTCACCCGCCTTGTTGACGATCTTCGCAGCTCCGCCAGGCCCGGCTTTGCGGTCAATGCCTGTAAAGAATCCAGCCCATGCGTAGTAGTCCTTTCGATCCCATTTCTCAAACGGATGATGATGACACTGAGCACACTCGATGCGCACGCCAAGAAAAAGCTGACTGACCGCTCGTGCAGCTTTTTCGGGATCGGACTGCACCTGAAAAAAAGCGGCCGGCGATTCTCCGACTGTTGTTCCTTCGGCCGTCAGAATGGTCCGCACGAACTGATCGAACGGGACGTTGTGGTGAATCTGATGTCTGACCCAGCGCGTCATCGCGAAGGCCGCCTGAGGCGACGTCAGGTCTTTGTCGACCTGCAGCAGATCGGTCCATCGCTGAGCCCAATAGTCGGCATATTCCGGACGATCCAGCAGTGCAGCAATCAGCCGACTGCGTTTGTCTGAAGACTTGTCGGCCAGGAATTCCCGCGCTTCCGTCGAAGTGGGCAGAGTACCGATCGTATCCAGAAACACACGACGCAGAAACGTGGCGTCATCAGCCGCATCGCTGGGGGCTATGCGCAGGCGTTCCAGTTTGTCCCACACCAGACGGTCCACAAAACTGTTTTCGGGCGGGCGAAGGAACGAACCCTCAGGTTTTGGTCGCGTCACACGGCAAACCCCCACATGCCCCATGTAGCGCACCAGAATCGCCGCTTCGCCGGGCACGTCAGTGGCTTCGATCAGTCCTTCGCGGTTTGCACTGGCCACCAAATCGTTGTTTGACTGAAACTCGGATTCAGCCGTGACACCTCGACCGTCACCACTCTGGTAGCGTGCAACCACTCGCAGTTGTTGTGAGCTGCGGGCATTCAGAATCACTTCCCGAGGTTCCACAGAAATCTCGACAACGGGATTGGCGAACTCCTGATCAAGCGGCAGGCCCTCCGTAATCCACCTTTGCATCACACGATGCCAGCGCGAGTCCTGTTCAATTCTAATTCCGCCGCCGTGGGGAACTTTTCCGATGGCTTTTGTCAGCAGCAAGCTCTTTTCCGGGACGGCTGGGAACACTCGCCGACTGCGACCATCACGGACGATGGCATCAAAATCGGCGGCGGCATCGAATCCGAAGACGCTGAGCCTGAAGCCGTTCTGACCCTCGGCTTTGCCGTGACAGCCGCCGGAATTGCATCCGGCCCTGGAGAGAATCGGGACGACATCGTGACGGAACGAGACTGGCGCCGGTGCCGTCATGCCGCGTACCGTCGCCGGCACGACGACTTCAAGGTCGCCAATCCGCAGCAGCAGATCGGTGCTGCCGTCCTGCTGTGGCAGCACACGGCCGGCCGACGATACCGAGACAATTCCGTCACTCCGCGGCGTGTAACGAACCTCACGCGAAAGATCGGTTTCGATACCGCCATCTGCCACACCAAACACGAGTAACTGATCAGAAGCCTCCGGGGAGTTCAGCTCGATCCTGTCCGGATGAACGCGGATACTGCGCGGCTCTTCGCCGTTCGCCGATGTCACTGCGGTGAGCAGCGAAAGCAGTATGCCGAGCGATCTGTAACATGAGAGACAGCGACGACATTCCGTCGCGTGGCTTCCAGAGCATTGCCGCATGGGGCAACTCGATGGCATCAGCGATTCTTTCCGTCTCGAGGCAGGACCCGCCGTGTAACTTCTCGCCGGGTTGCAGCAGTGTGCCGCCGCAGTTGGGCAGTGTATCATCAGTCCTGAGACGAGCGGTAGGAATTGTCGCAACCAAGGGGGAGAGGTGGCGAAGTGCCGCTGGGGGACCAGCCGCTCGTCCGAAAACCGGAGCGTGCTCGACTGATGAAGATTTCCAGCCTCGAAGTATTTGTGATCGGCGATGGACCGGAGATTGATCCGGACAAAGGCGGCATTGAGCCTTTGGCATGTCTCCGGGTCCACACCGACGATGGTTTGTCCGGACTGTCCGAGGTTTTCCGAGTGCCGCCGGGAGTTGTGCAGGCGACAGTCGGCGGTCCTGGCACGCACTTTGGCCGGCTGTTGATCGGTCAGGAGATCACTCACCCCGAGCGCCTCTGGCAGCATCTGTGGGATTCGATGATGCATACCAACCGACGCGGCTGGCAGGTCATCATCCTGGGGGCACTGGACGTTGCAATCTGGGACATTTATGGGCAAATGCTGAGGCAGCCGGTTTGGAAACTGCTGGGCGGAGTTCAGCGCGGGCCGTTTCAGTCGACCGTTGGTGCCACCGTTGAAGTTGTCCCGTACTGTACTCTGGTGTCGGACGACTGGGGTGGTGAACCCATGTTTTCGCAGCAAGTGTCTCGGGCAGAAGTCCTTGCATCAC
Source organism: Planctomycetota bacterium (assembly GCA_031403975.1). Classification (GTDB taxonomy): domain Bacteria; phylum Planctomycetota; class Planctomycetia; order Planctomycetales; family Planctomycetaceae; genus SXXK01. Next base: position 2,396 of record JANNGQ010000415.1, on the reverse strand, counting down.
TTGGCTATCGCGCTTTCAAAGTAGAGCCGATGATGTCGACTCCTCGGGATGTCGTCGAACTGGCTCGACGGTGTCGAAAGGCTCTGGGAGACAAGCTGACAATGATGGTCGACGTGGGATATCTGTTCAACGATGTCCCTACTGCCGTTCGAGTGTGTCGCGACATGGAAGAGCTGGATATCTATTTCTTCGAGACGCCTTTCCCAGTCGATTCCCCGGAACCCTGGGCAAAGCTGGCGGCGAGGACCTCCATACCGCTGGCGATGGGCGAACACGGCGCCACACGTTGGGAATTTCTGGACATGATGGATCGAGGTGGCGTTTCTGTCGTGCAGCCCTACATGACCACATGCGGTGGACTCACCGAGGCTAAGCGGATCGTTGAATCAGCCGCATCTCGCGGGGTACAAGTGTGCCCGGGCAACTGGTCGACTCAGATTCTGGGAGCCGCAGCGGTTCATCTGGCGGCCTGGTCAACGGTGACGCCGTTCATTGAATATGCACCTGCTGAAGTCTTTGAGTCTCCATTGCGACGGGAACTTCAGAACGCCGGATTTCCCGTGAAGAACGGAGCCATCGCGCTTCCGCAAAGCGATGGCATCGGATACCAACTGCCTGAGGAGATAGTGAACAGATTTCGAATTGTCTGATCGCGCGTATCATTCAAACCCGAAGCGAATTACTGTTGGCCCGCCGCTCCGTCGGCGGGACTTCTGCGTACAGCAGAACGTGATGCGAGCTGCCAGGAATGCCGCTCAAGAACGCCGACTCCCAGCCGGCGGAGTCCCGGCGCGCCGGGAGACAACAGTAATCCACAGCCTCCTCGCGTTTGTAACTGTCAGAGTAACAACGAACTATTAACCGGCGACCTTCAATGTCCGACGCAGCCTCAGCAAATCGTCAAAGAACAACCAACGTCCGCTGGCTGATTGTCGCCATGCTGATGGGGTTTACGGTCCTTGGACATTTCAATCGCATTGCGATCTCAGTTGCCGGAAAGGAGAAGTTCATTGGCCCCGGGCTGCTCACCGCTGACCAGATGGGAATGGTGTACTCAGCATTCTTGCTCATCTACACACTTTGCATGCTGCCGGGCGGCTGGGTGATTGATCGAATCGGCCCAAGACTCGCCATGACCGGAATGGGATTGGGGATGGGTTTCTGCGTGATCCTGACTGGTGGCCTCGGATGGCTGAATCTACCAATTGTTTCGCTTTGGATTCCGCTTCTGCTGGTGCGTGGACTTGCTGGCGCACTTTGCGCTCCTCTGCATCCCGGAGCAGCCCGGTCCGTCTCGTTATGGTTGCCGCTGACCAGCCGCTCGACGGCCAACGGACTGGTGACTGCAGGCGCCTTGATTGGGATCGCGGTGACGTATCCTGGGTTTGGATGGCTGATGGACCGCTTCGACTGGCCAATAGCATTCGTCGTTTCAGGATCGGCGATGATGTTGTTTGCGATCCTGTGGTTCGCGCTATCGACAGATGGTGCTACAGATCACCCAAGGGCCAATGCGGCCGAAAAAGTTCTCACGAGGTCCGAAACCCAAATACATGAAACCGTCGGGATGAAGCCGGATAGTGAGACAAACCCGTACGCCCCATTGATCGTGAGTTCTGCAATCATTTCGGATGACACGTCCCGTTCCCAAAACGGATCTTCGACGTCTCACGTGACATTCAGTGATTTCGGAAGGCTGTTTAGAAATCGGGGACTGGTGTTACTAACGATTAGCTATGCCACTCTCAGCTATTTCCAATACTTGTTCTTTTACTGGATTGAATTCTATTTCGGCAAAGAGTTGAAGCTGCCAGACAACGAGAGTCGCCAGGCGGCCTTTACGATCACGATCGCGATGGCAATCGGAATGGCAGTGGGCGGCATTCTTACCGATCGGCTTTGCCTGGTGATTGGACGTCGCTGGGGTTGTCGCATCATCGCAATTGCCAGTATGGGGTTCAGCGCAGTCTTTGCGTGGTTTGGCGTTGCTGCGACGGAGCCGGATCAGGTTGTGTGGCTGTTTTCGCTCGCGATGGGTTCGCTCGGTCTGTGTGAATCGCTCTTCTGGACGACAGCACCGAGCCTGGAATTCCGAAGCGGAGGAATTGCCTGCGCATTTCTCAACACGATCGCAAACGCCGGAGGATCTCTGGCACCGATCTTCACTCCGTTGATCGGAAAACACTACGGCTGGCCAACATCTATCGGTGTGGCATGCTTTGTTTGTGCCGTTGGGGCTGTACTGTGGCTATGGATTGATGCCGAACCGCAGCGGCACACGGTGCCATCATAACCCGAAGCGTCAGTTTTGAAGTTGCGCATTTCGTCAGGGCTGGAAGCCCGGCACATCGTCAGCCGGTGGCGTGAGCCACCGGAGTACGGAAAACACAGCGATT
>JANNGQ010000414.1:0-3223 GCA_031403975.1 Planctomycetota bacterium | reverse complement strand
CAGGCCACTTCCTGCCGGAGCAGTTCTCGATATCGCTCCCGGAGCCTGTGTACGGCCACCCGGAGAGCGCCTTCGGACATGTTCAGTGCTGCCGCCGCTGTCGAGTATTCGCCGGCGTTCGTCGAACCGACCAGGAACGTCCGACAATGCTCGAACAGCGACATTTTGTTCTTTTCAAGATACTCGGCACGAAGTTGTTCGACGACCCGGTTCAGCAACGTCATCGCCCACTGTCGTTCAAAGATCCGCTCTGCACTCTGTCCGTCGGTCAAACTGGAAGCGTACTGATGTTCGCGGCACTCAAAATCCAGGGTCAGCGGCTTCAAACCGCCTCCGCGCCTGGCGGCGTGATCCCGGTCGCGTTCCTTCAGAAGAAATCGCTGAAAAACGGTCAACAGGAATGTCCTGAAGCGACCTCGTTCCGGGTCAGCAGATTGCAGAAACTGTTTCTCCAGGAGTCGCAGGAAGAACTCCTGAGTCAGATCGGCCGCATCCTCTGCCGCATACCCGCGCCGTCGTGCGTACGCATAGAGCGGAAACCAATAGGCACTGCACAGTGTTTCCAGCGCCTTCGCCGATTCTGCCGTAGTCTGCTGCCCGGCATTGAGCACAAGACTCCATCGAGTTGTGGCAAAATGCGCTGGAGCGGATTGAGACATGACTAAACCACTCTGAACGGTCGGCGGGCTGCAGCAAACTCGCGAGTGAACGTTGCAGGAAAAGTAACCCGACGCGTCAGTTCTGAAGATGCGCATTTCAGGCCCGGAGGGCCGAAATATCCCATGCCGGTGGCGTAAGCCACCGGTATACGAGAATCAAAAACCTAAGGCCTGAAGGGCCGGCACACTTGCGCTTGTGTCGGCCCTTCAGGCCTGAATCGCTGTGTTTTCTGTATTCCGGTGGCTCACGCCACCGGCTGACGATGTGCCGGGCTTCCAGCCCTGACGAATCGCGCAACTTCAAAAAGCGCGAGCGAGGAACTTTCCGCAGTGGATGAAAAGTCCAGTCAGTTTCCTCGCTGACACTTCGGGTTACACAGAATCAGTCATGTTCGGCATTTCGCTCTACGAAATATCCTTCGCGACCACCACGATATGTTGTCCCTTTGGAACCGGAGCGACCCACGCCTGTGCCAGCACCACGCCATCCACTGCCGCCACGCACGGCCACGGTTCCATGTCGAAACGGTCAAAATCGTGCAGCAGCCCGACCGTCTGGCCTTTCTTCACCGCCGTACCGCATTCGACAAGTGGCTCATAATGCCCGGCAAACGGGGCCGGGATGAAGCAACTCCGGTCGACCATTTCGAGCTTTCTCTGTGTCCCCGCCTTGTGATACGCGATGGGTTCAATCTTGCCGTGCATCAGCCCGTTGTTGATCAGCGCGGCAAGGACACCCTGACGACCGTAACGCACACCTTCCGGATTCACAGACCTGCCCCAGCCAAGTTCGGTGCCGACTGTGATCTTTCCAAGTCGTTCAGCTTCGGATGGCAATAATCCCGGAGTCACATTCTGATAAACCATCACGGCCGGAGTCCCGAACCATCGAGCAGTCTGCTCGATTTTCGCCGCGAGTTCAGGATCCTCAAGTGGATGGAAATTCGCGCAGATGGCAAATCGGGCGACATCGCCGCCGGAATGCAGATCCAGCACGATGTGGACTCGAGGCCAGATGTACTGCCGCACGAACGCGGCGATTCGGTGAGTGATCCCTGCCAGCGCCGGCGTGGTTCCCGCGCCATTGACGAATGCCCGGTTGAGATTCACGCCGTCATCCAGACGGCTTTCACGAGTCCCCGCGAGAAATGCCGCGGGGTTTAACACGGGAATCAGAATGACACGGCCCCGGACGTCTTCTATCCGGATTTCCCGGACCAGATGCTTCAGCGCAACCGGCCCTTCGTACTCGTTGCCGTGATTCGAACCGAACGAGACAAGTCCCTGACCGTCGCTCGCCTCCGGACCGACGAACACCGTCAGCGGCATCAGATGGTCGCCCCAGATGCTGTCATGCTCCAGTGCCACCCAGTAGTCCCGACGACCGGGCGAATCCAGATCCAGACGCTCAGGCCGGACAATGACACGATTCATGATTGACGCTCTGATGGAGGGAGCTGCGAACGAAGACTGTGTCATTCTGGTCATTCATTCATGGGAAGCAACGCCAGCCCACAGGCATTGTCAGCTTTGACGCGATCAGTTTGCCGCCACCGGGCCAGTCCCGGTGGCGTGTAGAATCACGGTCTCTGTGCAGATCACAACACAACCGCTGACACGAAAAAGGCCCGGCGATTCCTGGAGGAATGGCCGGGCGGAAAACGGTGCGGACAAATTCTGAAAACGTCGGCTTACCAGACGTGAGCCGGAAAGTTGAAACCGCCGCCCGAGTTGAGAACCGCGGACGTCGTTGGCACAGGTTCAGCCGGAACGGGCAGGCTGTCAGGGACAGGCATTGGTTGAGGATCTGCAGATGGAACGACGTGCTCGAAAATAATCTCTGATTCGCGGAATTGTACACCGTTGTCCGGCGGACAATCACTCCACGAAGACGGCCATTCGGTGACCTTCATATTTGGAACGCCCGTGTCGAGACAGCGTGGTCCGTCGGTGCCATGAAACGAATCTGAACCGCAGTCCGAGCAGCCGCCGGCCACTCCGCCACAGGAACCGCAAGTCGCTTGAGCTTCGGAAGCAGTGCATGAATCGCACTGGCCACATCCTCCGCAGTTCCCGTCGTGAACCGGCACAATCGTCCCGTAACATCCCGCAATGTCTCCGCAGCCGTCGTTGTTTCGCTCGTAATTGTTGAACGCAGAGCCGGCTGTGTAGGCACAGCACTGTCCTCCGAATCCGGATTTATGGTGCCCAGAAAACGAGTATGTCTGATCCAGCGAACCGATCGCGTTGGCGACATCCCGCAGCTCGCCGTTGACCGACGTCTGCAGACACGTCAGTCCGGTGATCAATCCGATCACCAGCAATGAGCCGATGATCACAATTTCTGTGGACAGGATCACTCCGTTCTCGTCCTGTCGAAGAGTCTTCAGCAGATTCAGCATGGATTTTCTCCGGTCATAGATTCAGAGGGATTGAGATCCGCAGCGACGTGCCGCGGTGTGCTGTGTTCAAGGCAGAGCGGAGGCACCCGAGGCGAGAAAGGGGTCCTGATGAAAACCCCTTCTCGCTCCGGACGGACTCAACGACTGAACTCCGTCAGTCGA
>JANNGQ010000413.1:0-5565 GCA_031403975.1 Planctomycetota bacterium | reverse complement strand
GACAACAAATAGGACCGCCGGTCGGCGGTCCTATTTGCGGTTGAGCTTGTCGTTGTGGCGCGTTTCAATTCAGCTTGATTTGGAACTCTTCTGGCCGGCCACGACAAGAAGAATCGCTCGAACAGTGTGACGGACCACCTGCCCTGCTCCGCCGCGCGGTGGATCTCATCGCCGCGCAGGGCCTGGACGGAGACAATTCCGGACTCACCGCCTTTTCGGCGTTCGATCATGGCCTGATGCATCTCCAGAGCGTGGAATCCATAGGCCTCAAGTCCGCCATAGCCCACAGTGATGACCGCATCGATCTCATCCGAACGGTCCAGCTCGATCGCCGGGTATCGCCACGCGACGGGAAGGGAGGATCCGGCAAGGAACGGAATACTGCGGGATCGCGCGGCATCGACCATAAACTGTGCGTCATCCCATTTGTATGCCAGATGCTTGTCGTTGAAGACCGGCACGACTTTGTGGCAGCGGTCAAAGGCCGCGACGATTTCCTCAAAGAACCGTCGCCGCGGATACATGTGCTGCTTCGTATCCGGCGTGGAGGGGTAGTCGCCATGCTCGCCGATGCTGAGGACTCCTGCGACGTGCACGGAATCTGTCCCGAGGGTGATGGCTTCATCGATCGTGCGCGCGATGCGGAAACCGTGCTTGCGAGACATTGGTCGGCTCATGTCGTTGTCGCCGACTTGATCGACATACATCGAGACCAGTTTCAGATCCGGACCAGGCCCACCGTCCTGCAGCCAGCCTTCAAGGATCTTGCCGATCAGCACATCAGTGTGGCTGTTGTCGTGATAGACGGTTACAACGGCCGCCACCGGCAGCTGCTCGCGCGGGATCGCTCCGAACACTGGTCTCGAAACAATCGTCTGAAGCCAGGCACCGGTTGATGCCGAAGTCACCGATTGCAGAAAGTCACGACGATGAATCAATCGGCGCATGGCCGGAGTCCTCGTTCAGTGCCGATTGTGTACTGTTGCCCCGTCGCTCCGCCGACGGGATTCTTTGCGAAGCCGCGTCGAAAACGCAAGTCCCAGCCGACGGAGTCCCTGCGCGCCGGGAGACAACGGTAGAGCGATAACACTCCTTATGCCTTGTCGGAGATATCAGTTCTGCACCAGCTTCCCTGCCACTTGATCCTGCTGACCGCAGCGTAAGCGTTTTGCTTCGCTGCGGCGATGGTGTCGCCAAGGGCTGTCACGCCGAGCGCTCTGCCACCGGACGTTACCACCTCGCCGTTTTTCATGGTCGTGCCTGCATGGAACACTTTGACATCCGGCAGCGCGTCGGCATCTGCAATGCCGGTGATCGGGTGGCCTTTTTCGTAGTCACCCGGATAGCCTTCCGATGCCATCACGACGCAGACAGCAGGACGCGGATCCCAGTTCAGTGATTCCAGTTCCGACAGTCGCCCAGTGGCGGCCAGCATCAAGATGTGAGCCAGGTCCGTACGGAGTCTCATCAGTACGGGCTGAGCTTCCGGGTCGCCGAAGCGAACGTTGTACTCGAGAACTTTGGGACCGCTGGCGGTCAGCATGATGCCTGCATAGAGAACTCCCGAGAACGGGCAACCGTCGACCTTCATCGTGTGAATTGTCGGCACCAGAATACGGCGGACGATTTCATCCATGACGGGGCGAGTGATCATCGGTGCCGGACAATACGCCCCCATGCCGCCCGTGTTGGGGCCTCGGTCGTGATCGAAGGCACGCTTGTGGTCCTGAGCGACATCGAGCGGCACAATCGTGTCGCCGTCGACGATGGCCAGAACACTTGCTTCCTGGCCGACGAGGCATTCCTCAATCACAACCTGCAAGCCGGCATCTCCAAAAACCCGGTCCTGGAGAATCGATTTCACCGCCGCCCGCGCTTCGCCTTTGTTCGCACAAACGAATACACCCTTGCCCGCAGCAAGTCCGTCGGCCTTTACGACGAGCGGCTGTTCTTCACATTCGTCGAGATACTGCATCGCTTCCGGCATGCGGTTGAATGCGGCAAACCCGGCTGTCGGAATACTGGCTTTCCGTAACAGCTTCTTCGTGAAAACTTTGCTGCCTTCCAGACGGGCCGCAGCAGCGGACGGCCCAAAAACGACGAGATCCTGTCGACGGAATTCATCTGCCAGTCCCGCCACGAGTGGTCCTTCCGGACCGACGACAGTCAGATCGATCTTGTGGTCCCTGACGAAACGGATGAGGCGGCCCACGTCTTCACCGGGAATGTTCAGATTCTCGGCGTCGATCGCAGTACCGGCATTCCCTGGAGCACAGTAAACCTTTTCCACACTCGGCGACTGACTCAGCTTCCAAACCAAAGCGTGTTCGCGACCGCCGGAACCAATGACAAGGATCTTCATGGAAACGTGATGTCCTGGTGATGTCCGGCGTCGAGCAGGTCGGGAAACGGCAATTCAAGCGGCTCGCCTGAGAATCAAGGCCGTGAGTCCAGTAGAGCCTGCTACGTCGAGATCATCGGGGCAAAAACAAAAAAGCCGGAGCAAATGTGCTCCGGCTGCAGGAATGCAGATAAACGCAACCTAGTTCACAGGAGCAGCTTCCGGTTTCAACACGAACGGGAATACCCGAACGGCTGAACCTGGAGTATGCGGCTTCTTGTAAGCCAGCTGTGCCGCGCGATCTGCCGCGAACTGAAGCCGGATAAACTCCAATCCGCAGAAGGCATCAATATCCGCTTCAGCAGCAACGTCAGCGAACATCTCACCCGCTGAAGCTGCATGACGGCGAACTCCGTGGATGCTGCGTTCCCGGACTTTGACGCCGGCCGCAGCCAACTTAATCAGCCCCTTCAGAAAACGACCGACCGTGGTATCCGCACCAGAAACTCGCCACAAGCGCTCCCACTCTTCATGTGCTTCCCAATAGTAACCAAGGTTGAACAAGTCCAGCCCCAGCAGGTAGTTGCGATTGGATGGCCATGTATCAGGGCTCAACGCCCGAGGCCCCTGTCCGATGGAGTGTTTTTTGCCGTGACTGTGACCCTTCGGATCGCGAATCGGATGTGGCATCCCGGATCCGGGATAATAGGTATACGAAGGAAGAGATCCCGAAGGATACAGACGTTCCACTTCGGCTTCTGCCGTAATCATGTGTCGAGGACTCCATTGGTAGGGGTCGGGAATCAGTTGCTCCGCGGAATCGTACGCAGGGACTATGCAACGCGACACACGCGGAACTTGTGCTCGCCGCAACAACTCTTCCCAGACGATATCAAAACATGAACATCCGGACAGGTGCCCGGATGTCTGAATTTCGATTGCGACGAATTTACACCTTTTTCCGATAACTTCGAGCACTACTTCCTGCATTTGACCAGATTCCGGATCGCCGCTGTTTATTGCCACTCGGGTCCGGGCAGTCGATGATCTTGCTGCAGTCTTCCTAAACCGTCAGGCAGGCGATGGTTGCGGCGATTCGACGTCGTCAAGGTGCCTTCGTTCCGTCACACGACGGCGACCTTGACGCAGTGAATCGGCGGAAGCGAGTCGAAGATGCATCTCCAGTCTTCGCCGCCATCGCGACCGAGCCAGAGCTGACCGGTGGTCGTTCCGAAGTAAAGTGCCGGGGACTTGAATTCGTCCACGGTCATCGCGTCGCGCTGAACCGTGAAGAAGCTTTCCTTCTTTGGCAACCCTTTCGCAAGTTTCTGCCAGGAGCTGCCACCGTTCACGCTACGCCACACCGCTGGCGCACCCCCGGGACAGGCTCGCGTCATTCCTTCATGCGGCATGACGTAGACGATATCCGGATCGTGTGGATGTACGACAATCGGGAAACCGAAATCCGAAGGCAGACCGTGGGCGATTGACCGCCAGGTACGCCCATGGTCGTCACTTCGCAACACGCCGACGCCCGGATGTTCGGGAAAACCGCCGTGGTTCTGCATGTAGAGCCGGCCGGGAGCAGCCGGGTGGGCAGCGATCTTATGAACGCACTGTCCAAATTCGATGTTGGGATCAGGCAGAAAACCGGCTCCGACACCCGTATTGGCCGGCACAAATGTCTGGCCGCCGTCCTCGCTCAGATAATGGCCGCCGGTGGAGATGCCAAGATGCATGCGGTTGCCGTCGCGAACGATCGTATGCATGCAAAGTCCGCCGTTGCCGGGATGCCACTGGCGAGAATGCTCATGATTGCTGATGCCTGGTACGATCTCCCAGAAATTGCCGCCATCCGTGCTCCGGAACAACGATGCCGGTTCGACGCCGCACCAAAGTTCCTTTTTGTCTTTGCCTGTTTCCAGAGCCCAGATATTACCGACTGCCCGCCCGTCATCCTTTGGAAATGCGGGAGCCGATTTGGTCTCCTTGAATTTCTTTCCGAGGTCCGTCGAGACGAGCAGTTTCATGCCGAAATAGGCATTGCAGCTTGACGCAAAAACTTTCGGAGTTCCTCGCGTGTCAATCATCGCCGTATAAACCGCGACACCCGGTCCGAACGGCCCTCGCAATGAAAAACTGCGCCGAGTCCTTGCGGACTCAGCGATGAAAACACCCTTTTTCGTCCCGATGCAGACAAGCATTCGATCCGACATATTCAGCCTCCGGAAACAGCAGGAAAAATTGTGAGAACATCTCCCGTCGCAAGCAAGGTGTCGAGCCCGCTGCGGTATTGCAGAAAATCATTATTGACGAACAGATTGACGTGCCGCCGCACTGCACCTGTCTCATCGCAGACGCATCGATAAAGCGCCGGATGATCGCGTTCCAGTTGCTCCAGCGCAGCGCGTACAGTACCGACAGGCATGACAAGTTCCGACTCGCCGTCACAGTATTCGCGCAACATTCGGGGGATCTGCAGCCTGATTGACATCGTGTCGGAATACTAACCAATTCTGCAGGGATCCGACTACCACACGCTGCCGTCGGATTTGTCTCAACGTCAGGATCCTGAGCGAGCGGCGGACGAGAATTTATCCTCTGAAATCCCGACGTCAGTAAGAACCCGTCCAGAAACGACTCTTTGTTTTTGGCACTTGTCTCTATTGTTTCGGCCCAACGGGCCAGCAGTTCAAATAGCCAGGGCCATCGGCCCTGGAAACGAAAGCAACCAGACGTTGAAGGCCCAACGGCCGGTCGAGGTGCCGGGGATCGGTCGGGTGAAGGTGGACGTGGCCTGGGGTGGGATGTTCTATGCCATCGTCGAGGCATCCGCGCTTGGCCTGCGCCTCACGCCCGACGAGGGACGCGACATCGTGCGGCTGGGCGAGATGGTCAAGGCCGCGGCCCGCGAGCAGATCCCGGTGGCGCACCCCGACCAGCCGGAGATCGCCGGCATCAGCATCATCGAGCTCACCGCGCCGCCCACGCTGCCCGGCGCCCACGGCAAGAACGCCGTGGTGGTCTCGTCCGGCACGCTCGACTGGTCACGCCCCGAGTCGTTCACCGGCGTGCTGGACCGTTCCCCGTGCGGTACCGGCACGTGCGCGCGGATGGCCGTGCTGCATGCCCGCGGCAAGCTGGCGATCGGCCAGGACTACGTCCACGAGGGGATCATGGGCACGGCGTGGACCGGTCGGCTCCTGCGCGAGACGACCGTCGGG
>JANNGQ010000412.1:0-5692 GCA_031403975.1 Planctomycetota bacterium | reverse complement strand
CGATCGACGACGACATCGAGCAGCTTTCTCTCGCCGACCGTGCGCTCGGCCTGCACCCGTGTGAAGCCACTCGAAGAAGTACGTGATTCTATTCTCCATGCGAACGGTACGTTGAACACGGAACATATGTTCGGGCCATCGATCTTCACGGACATTCCGGATGAAGTGAAGGCCGGACAGTCACAGCCAGGCAGCGGATGGGGAACCTCCGCTCCCGAAGAAGAGGCCCGCCGCAGCATCTACATCCACGTCAAACGCTCGCTGCTCGTCCCGATCCTGGAGAGCTTCGACATGGCCGACACAGATCAGACGTGTCCCGTCCGTTTTAATACCACACAGCCGACTCAGGCGCTCGGACTGCTGAACAGCGAGTTCATTCTCAAGCAAGCATCCATTTTTTCTGGCATGATCGCGGAAGCGCATCCGGAGTCACTCTCTGCGCAGGTTCGCCTGGCACTTCGGCGAGTTACTCAGCGCGATCCGACGGATGATGAGGTCAGCCGCGGCCTGCAGCTGATTGAGACCCTGCAGAAGGAAAACAGTCTGTCCGCTGAACAGGCCCGGTCGTACCTTTGCCTGGTGGCTTTGAATCTGAATGAATTTATCTATGTCGATTGACTTTGACCTCGGACTTCGTTTGAAGGCAAACCGAAAGTGACTGCGCAGGGGCGATGGGGGAATCACCGTCGCCTTCGGCTTGCCGTTAAACAATAGAGATCACTGTTGACATCATCGCTTGCGACACAATGCGCTGGCAGAGGCCCTCACCCATGACCACTCGAAACTTCTGCGGTCGCACACGCCGTGAAATGCTCTGGCAGACCGGTTCCGGATTCGCCGGACTGGCGATGACGGCCATGATGGACGGCGACGGATTTCTCTCCGGTCAGTCGGTTGCGGCGGACGGCGTCACCGACTTCCGGAACCCGCTGGCTCCGAAATCGCCGCACTTCGAGCCCAAAGCAAAGAACGTCATTTTCCTTTACATGTACGGGGGCCCCAGCCAGGTCGACACGTTTGATTACAAGCCGTCGATGTACGGCATGGACGGGAAGACCATCGAGGTCAAGACGTTCGGACGCGGCGGACATCGCAATCAGGGCCGCATCGTCGAACCTCGCTGGAAGTTCAAACAGTACGGCGAATGCGGCAAGTGGGTCAGCGACCTCTTTCCGAATCTCGCCGGCTGTGTTGACGACATCGCCTTCGTGCATTCGATGACGGCCGATTCGCCGATCCACGGATCAGCCATGCTGATGATGAACTCCGGTCGCATCCTGAGCGGAAATCCGTGCATGGGTTCCTGGGTGAATTACGGACTTGGCAGTGTCAACGAAGACCTGCCTGGATTCGTCGTGATGCTGGATCCGCGCGGAGGGCCGATCAGCGGTGCCAAGAACTGGAGCAGCGGTTATATGCCCGCGACGTACCAGGCCACCGTCATGCGCTCGGGCAACAATCCGATTCTGGACCTCGCTCCGCCGCAGGAACTCGCGGGAGGTGCTCAGCGGCAGATTCTCGATACGCTGCGTCAATACAACGAAGACCATCTGGCTCCGCGAATCGACAACAGCAACCTCGCCGCCCGCATCGCCAGTTATGAACTGGCCTATCGGATGCAGTCTCAGGCTCCGGAAGCTGTGGACATCTCACAGGAAACTGAGGCGACTCAGGAACTCTACGGACTCAATGATCCGAAGAGCCGGAGATTCGGCAAGCAGTGTTTGCTCGCGCGGCGCCTTGTCGAACGCGGAGTCCGCTTCGTGCAGATCTACTCGGGCGGCGCTCACAACGACGATAACTGGGACGCGCACACGGATATGGAGAGCAACCATAACCTGCATGCCGGTGAAACCGACAAGTCGATCGCCGGCCTGCTGAAAGATCTGAAGGACCGCGGCCTGCTGAAGGACACACTCATCATCTGGGGCGGAGAATTCGGCCGCCAGCCCACCGCGGAATACGCCACCGGCAGCGGTCGCGACCACAACAGCTACGGCTTCACCGTCTGGATGGCTGGCGGTGGCATCAAAGGCGGCACCAGCCTCGGCACAACCGACGAACTCGGCAGCCGCGCCGTGGATGACGTCCACCACGTCAGACACATGCACGCCACCGTGCTGTCACTGCTGGGACTCGATCCCGCAAAGCTGACGTACTTCTTCGGCGGCCTGAATAACTCTCTCGTCGGCGTCGAAGGTGCACAGCCCATGTGGAAAATCATGGGTTAGGGCCGGGATCAATACACAGATCACGCCCGGTTGCGCAACGCTGTGAAGGATTTGTCATCGGGAAAAGACCGGGCAGAATTATACGCTGAAGGCGTTGCACTCCACAGCCTGGGGTCAGCAATTCGCGACAGCGAATGCGCCACCCCAGGAAACGCAGCATTCGGCATTTGAACACTGAAAGTGTTCCACGATTCTTTTGTTCAACGCTTTCAGCGTAGTTTTCCGGTTTGGGATTGCCATCCTGGGGTGGCGCTCGACGGCTGTACCGTCTCGCTGACCCCAGGCTGTGGAATACAACGCTTTCAGCGTAAAAGCCCTTCCACATGACATTCTTTTCTGCCCAATCCGTAACCCAGCCCGATGGGCTGGGCTGAGGAATCCCATGCCGTTGGCCGGGAATTGCAATACGGTCGACTGCAGCGCCGGCCCGACGGGCCGTCATCCCTCAGTCCATGGCATCGCCCTGGGGAACCGTCCGTGTGTGATTAGTTCGAATGGCAGTCAGGCAGATCAGTCCTTCGGAAGCTCCTTGGAGCCGACGATTGTGAGGTTCATGCCGATCTGCACAGTGACTGATTTGTCTCCCACTTTGACGTTCGCCTTTCCGTTCAGATACCATCCCAATGAGCCCGTTGAGAACTCTTTGACTTCAGCCGTCATGGGGATGCCGTTGATTGTCAGTTCAACCGGCTTGGCATCGTTCAGGAACTCGGCACGAGTGACAGGACAAGCGGATTTGGCCATGCGGTGACCTTTCGAGGCTGGGGGGACTGTCGGTTTTATCGTGGGGCAGACTTCCAGCCTGCCTCGTCGATTCATGAATACATGCGATTCTTCAGATCCAGGCAGGCTGGAAGCCTGCCCCACAAGGAATCGCCATCGATCCGACGGTCCCTTGGGTGAGGTGACTTTAACAGAAAGTCAGATGCAACGGATTTTAGAGCGGTTCCAGAATGTGTGTAGCGGAACTCGTGAGAGTTCCGGTCTGAAGTCTCACGACTTCAACTACAATTTCGCGACTGCAGGGCCTCGTGTGCCGCCAAACCGGAAATGGAACCGCGCTGGATCCCTGACCAGTGGCGACCGGTACAGATCGACCGAGTGTCCAAAGATCGTAACAGTCTTGTCTTTGGTGTTCCACAATTCCATTGTGTGGCAGCAAAGGCACCGCTTTCATGCCCGCGGACTGGCGTGATACCATCGATACGAAGTGCTGACGCCTGCAGCTTCTTCTGCGCCATTGTCGGCAAGGACTTCCGTTGGAGTCGAAGCAGGGCGATGGCTCCCTATTATTGGGCATCGTTCGTACTGAGCGGAGATTGGCGATGAGTCGTGCATTGATCCGGATAGTGACCTGGAGACGTGTCATTCCCGTTGCGTTGTCCATGCTGTGCGTCAGTGGATGCGGTGACAACGGCAACGCGATACCGAACACTCCGTCGACTTCGAGTGCGGCCAGTTCTGCATCGAAGAGCGCGGCGGAATCGGTGGTTGTCGAGGTCAAGCCCGCGACTCCACCCATCGAGTCTGTGCCAACAGTCCCGTTCACGGGAGTTCCATATGACGGAAAGTCACACGCCCTCCTGATCGGCTGTACGACTTATGTTCACCTGGGCGAAGAAAGTTGGCTGCGCGGGCCAACCAATGATGTCTCCCTGATGCGTGAAGTATTGGTGCAGCGATTTGGCTTTAAAGAGGAGCTGATTCGAAGCCTCACAGAAGACAGCACAGCACAGGGACGCCCCATCAAAGAGAATATCGCGAATGAACTGAGCCGTCTCTCCGACGTCGCAGAGAATGGCGACCGTGTTGTAATTCTGCTGTCCGGTCATGGGAGCCAGCAGCCTGATAATGATTTTGACAACTTAACGGACCCGGAGCCGGACGGACTGGATGAGATTTTCTGCCCGGCAGATATCGATCGCCCCGCCACCGAAGGCAGTCCATTTGCCACGAATGCCCTCACTGACGACGAATTGCGTGAAGCCGTCAGCCGAATTCGAAAGAAGGGAGCGTTCGTCTGGGTGATTGTTGATTCCTGTCATTCCGGTTCGGCCGTTCGCGGAACGGAGGTCTTTCGGCAGCTCTCGCCGGAAAAGTTGATCGGATCGAACGCGATCCAGGAGGCCAGGCGCAAGGCAAAGACCGGCACTCGCGGCCTGGGCAGCGAGGAGTCCGCGATGGATGCTGTAGCTGATGAGGGCGGATTGGTCGCCATTTACGCCGCTCAGCCTCATGAGCCGACTCTGGAAATGATACTTCCCGATGATGCAGATGACCCCCAATGGCGGGGCCTGCTGACGTATACGCTGATCAAAGTTCTGACCAGCGCTGAAACGCCGCTGTCGTATCGTGAACTTGTGCAGCGAATTCACGGTGAATACGTCCAGACCTACGGTCGACGGGGACCGACGCCATTGATCGAAGGCACGGATCAGCATCGCCAGGTTCTTGAGCAGACAGAATTGCCAGCCCGATCGGATCTGGTCTTGACGGGCACTGAAGGCGGACAGTTTTCGATAAGTGCTGGTCGCCTGCATGGATTTTCAAAAGGTACGGTGTTTGCAGTTTTTGCCCCGCCAGGTGAAGCGGACTCCAAAGCACCGTTGGGATATGTCAAGGTCGTGCGTTCTCAACTGGCAAGTTCGACCGTCGCTCCGATTGACTTCAACGGCACTCCGGAGAGTGCGAACCTTCCGTCCGGAGGAAGAGTTGAACCCGTAGAGATCCAATACGGCGAACTCGCTCTGAGAATCGCATTTGACGATCAATTCGAGAGTGCGACGACGGCGTCGAGTGCGTCGAATATCCCCGAAATGCTGCGCCAGATTGAGACTGATCCAAATCAGCGGATTAAGGTTGTGACCGAGGCGGAGCATGCAGATTGGGTTGTTCGCCGGACGACTTCAGGCGAATGCTTCCTCGTTCCCTGCGAAGGCTGGTCGAAGGTCCCGGATGAATCATATTTTGGACCGGCACCAGAAACGGACCAGTTGGAATGGTTCCGGGATCGCTTAAGCCGCATCGCCCGAGTAAAGGGCCTGCTGAAACTTTGTGATGCCTCAGCGAAACAATCGGGCGGCCTGCTGCTGGCCCTTTTTGGGGGAAAGAAACCCTGCGACATCACACTTGAGCTTGCCGTCGTTTCTTCGGAATCTGATGAACCGGAATCGATTGACTGGCCGACGCGAAAGTGGAAACTCACCGACAGCGAGCATGTGTTGTTACAGATCAGGAACACGGGAAGCGAAACGATCGACTTCTCCGTGCTTTTTATCGACAGCAAATTCGGAATCACACCGATGTTTCCTCCGCCGGGAGTGGTCGCCGATAACCGGATCCAGCCTGGGCAATCGTATTCTGCCTGGGCTATGCCGAGGCCGACCCGACCTTCGACATCGAAGGCGTCGATGCCGCGCACAAGATCACCATCCTCTCGGCGCTGGCCTTCGGCATTCCGA
>JANNGQ010000411.1:0-7524 GCA_031403975.1 Planctomycetota bacterium | reverse complement strand
TCAAGAGAACCTGGGACAGTCGAACTAAGGCTGCGCTGTCACGTCCTGAGCATGCGGTGCCGTGTCCGTCGCTCCGCATTCGACGTGGCAACTGGTGTCTCAACGACAAATCCCGTTGCTGATTCGGCGACGGCAGCCTTCTGCTATGTTTGGATGACTTTGCGGCATACAGCCGCTCAATGGCATCAAATCCCGCCGCGTATCTGAACAGATGTTCTCAAAACTTTGACTCGACCGGCGTGGCAAAGTAAGATCCTCGGGTTCAACTTCCGGAACCGCGAGGGTCTCGTGGTCGTCAGAGCAGCGGAATTCCCCGTTTTCAGCGCGAGAGTTCGCGGCGGCACTCAATTGTTATGACCCAGCACTCCACAAGCGATTCGGCGGAACCTGTGACGGCGGCGGCTCATGTGCCATTGTCCGAACGCCCGCTTGTGGCTGACAGTGAAAACACGGTCATCAGTGCGCCGGAACAACCGCGGAATGACTCCCGTACGGAACTGAATCCGTCAGCCGATGCCCTCCGGCAGAGGCTCTTTCCGTCGATGGGAACGGCGACGGGAGAAGAAACGGGAATCCGGCTCGCTCATTTCGAAATCATACGGCGGCTTGGCGCAGGTGGTATGGGAGCCGTTTTCCGTGCGACGGACCTGGAACTGGCCCGTGATGTCGCACTGAAGATACTGCATCCGGCCTCGACGCAGGACGCATCGCTGATTGCCCGGTTTCGCAACGAAGCGCGGGCTTGTGCTTCGCTGAGTCACGACAACATTGCCCGGGTTTTCTACGCGGGCAGCCAGGACGGGCTCTATTTCATTGCCTACGAATTTGCCAGCGGACGCACGATTCGTGATCTGATCACCGACCGTGGCCGGCTGAGCGCTGAGGATACAGTCAACTACGCAATTCAGGCGTCGCTGGCACTGAACCACATCGCGGAAGCCGGAATTGTGCATCGCGACATCAAGCCTTCGAACATCATGCTGACCGAATCCGGTCGGGTGAAAGTGGTCGACCTGGGACTTGCCCGCCGCGACACCACTGACTCGATCGGTGACATCACCGTGGCCGGAACGACGCTCGGGACGTTTGACTACATTGCCCCGGAACAGGCCCGGGATCCCCGCAATGCCGACATTCGCAGCGACGTATATTCGCTCGGCTGTACGATGTATCACATGCTCACCGGACAGCCACCTTATCCGGAAGGCACGGCACTGCAGAAGCTTCTGGATCACCAGGGCAAATCGCCTCCGGATCCGCGATCGATTAACGGGACCGTACCGGCGGAGCTTGCTGCCATCACGCGAAAGATGATGGCCAACAGTCCTGAACACCGTTATCAGGCTCCCGGACTCTTGCTGAACGATCTGATTCAGATGGCATCGATTCTGGGACTTCACAGTGTTCCCGCAGAAGGAGTCGTCTGGAAGAGGCTCAGTCCCGCGTCCGCCCGTCAACCGTTGGGTGCTGTCTGGGTATTTGTTTCAGTGCTGCTGATCTGCCTGACGGCCATCATCCTGCAACGCTCGCCGGGGCCGATGGAACTGCCGCCTGAACTTACGGTCGCGGAAGAAGGGGACGACTGGACCCCGGTTGATCCGGCAGACTATCCGGTGAAGTCGGACCCGATCACCGGGTCAGATTCCGAAACTGTGGGTGGCACACCCTTGACCGGAAGCGAACCTTTGTCGACGCCTGAACCTGCGGAAGCCGTCGTGCAGGGAGACAGACCCCCGGGAAGTACGGCGTCTTCTCCGATGTCCGCCGATGACACGGCGCTGGCTGCGGCCATGAGGAATTCGTTTCCTGTGCTGCCCAGTATTGGCCCGATTACTCCGTCGCTCGTGGAGCTGAGCCTGTCACCCGCGCTGTGGACCGCTCCAGCTGTGAACCAGTCAGGATCGATACAAGTCGGGCCGTTCATTCTGCAGTCCTCCTCGGGAGCCACCCAATCCTATCGGACACTCAAGGCAGCCGTGGCGGATTCTCGAAGCGGAGATGTCGTATTGCTGCGGTACAACGGATTCCCGGATGACTTGCCGGCCCAGCCGCCGGTTCGCATCGTGGGTATGAATCTGATCATTCGCGCGGCTGAAGGATTTCGACCCACGCTGGAATTTGACGCGATCCCTGAGGGAACTGTGTCGCCCGGCCAGATGTTCAGCCTTCGAAGCAATGGTTCTCTCACGATCCGGGATATTGACCTGCGGCTGATTCCGCGGGATGGGCTTGTGGCAGATCGCTGGAGTCTGTTTCACTGTGTCGGGCCAAACCGGCTACAGCTGGAAAACGTCTCGATTGAATCCCGCAATCCCGACGATCAGCCCTCGGTGCTGTTCGATCTGACGGGCGAATCAGCCAACCCGGCCAACCCCGCTGAGTCCGGCCGGGAGGAATCTGAGATCTCACTCACGCGCGTGATCTGCCGTGGTGACGCCGACGGATTCCGCATTGCGTCTCAGCCGCGGGGCCGGATCCGACTGCAGAACTGCGGGATCGCTCTGAAAGGTTCCCTGCTGGATGTCCGAGGCGACAATTCGATGCTGCCCGCGCGAGGGGCTCTGGAAGTATATCTGGAACACGTCACCTGTATTCTGACGGCACCGCTTGTGCATCTCAGCGACAGTGATGAACGTACGGGAGGCGGGACGCAGCGCATTCTTCCGAAACTGTCCGTTCGCAGCGAGGCCTCAGTGTTTGCGTGTTCCGGCGAAGATCGGCGATTAATGCATTCTGAAGGCAGTTCATATGTCGAAGACATTGAATCGATGGTGAGCTGGAACGGGTTTACGAATCTCTATGACGGATACACTGTCTTCTGGCAGATTGAAACGTCTGCCCTGGACTACTCCAGCCGGCACCTCGACTTTCTGCAATGGAAGCAATTCTGGCAGAACCGATCTGACAGCGAAGACACGAGCGCTGAAGTATTGCCGGAACTTGCCTGGCGAAATCCGTCGTGGCGAAGTCCAGGCACCACGATGGACTTACCGAAGATCACGCCGTCCGCCTTTGAACTCGACGAGGCATTGTTCATTCCCGGCCTGCAGAGCCTGCCGCGGTCACGCGATGGACACGTCCCCGGTGTGAATGCTCAGGAGTTGCCGCCATTCCCCCGCGTCATTCCCCCGCCGGCCACAGTTCCTGACACGGCCTCTCCGACCGCGGCGGATGCAGACACCGCGCCGGCATCGAGCCGGGCCGGCCTCAATGACAGCGACTCCGAATCGCAGCGAGATGCCATCGCGCGGCCCTGAATGTGTGTCGCGTTGGCAAGGCTGAACAGCTCGCCTGGAAATTCTCCGCTCAGGGAACGGGGCTCAAGTCCGTGATTTCCGCGGTGTTCCACTTTCAGACCGTCTGGAGCGTCGATACCATTCGCGATCTCGAAAACTGAGGAGATGTACGGGTGTGCGCTGGCAGCGCGGCAGCGAAGGCTGTTCGTGCTGCTAAAATGTGCTCAGATCGCATCCCGCCGGAAGCTTTATGGCAGCCCGCGGCAATGCGAAAAGGCGACCTGATCGCAGTCGACTGTGGTCCTGCGGGCAGTTGCGGAGCAGGCGTGAATCGCCGCTGTTTCCGATCGAGGTCAATTCCCGGAGTTTTTTTGGCGACGATATTGTTGATTGAAGCAGGGTGTCGGGAACTTCCGCGTTGAGCCTGAATGCGGCGGCGAGTGTCCGATGCACAAGGTGGGTGCAGACAATTTATTTCAGTACATTGTCAGCCGCGGTTCCTGAACATGTGTTCCAGCCTGAGGATCGAATTGCAATGAGCGACATTTCCCGACTTCGCAACATCGGCATCTCCGCCCACATCGACTCGGGGAAGACCACGCTGACTGAACGCATTCTGTATTACTCGGGACGCATCCATAAGATGCGGGAAGTCAAGGGCGGGGATGGCGGCGCGACGATGGACCATATGGACCTGGAACGCGAACGCGGCATCACGATCACGTCCGCTGCAACACGGGTGCAATGGAAGGACGAAGAAACCGGCAACGAATACCCCATCAACATTATTGATACGCCGGGCCACGTTGACTTCACAGTCGAAGTAGAACGCAGCCTGCGAGTTCTCGACGGGGCGATTCTGGTGCTGTGCGCGGTGGGCGGAGTGCAAAGTCAATCGCTGACTGTGGACCGTCAGATGCGCCGTTATGGTGTGCCTCGCCTGGCGTTCATCAACAAGATGGACCGCACGGGAGCCAATCCCGTCAAAGTCATGGCTGCGATGAAGGAAAAGCTGCGATGTAACGCTGTGCCATTGCAGATTCCGATGGGGCTGGAATCCGCGTTTGAAGGAGTTGTCGATCTCATCAGGATGGAAGCCGTGTACTTCGAAGGCGAAAAAGGCAGTGACGTTGTCCGCAGGCCGATCCCCGATCAGTACAAGGCGGCGGCCGACACTGCCCGCCGGGACATGCTCGAAGAATTGTCACTTCACGACGACGACCTGATGGCCGCTCTGCTGGAGGAATCGGAAATCAGTGTCGATCAGATCCGGTCAGTCATTCGCAGGGCAACTCTGGCTCAACAGATTGTTCCGGTGCTGATGGGAACCGCGTTCAAGGATAAGGGTGTGCAGGAAGCCCTGGACGCGGTTGTACGTTTCCTGCCCAGTCCGCCGGACCGTGACAAGTTTGCGAGCGATTTCAGCAAGCCGATTGGTGAAGACGGTAAGCATCCCAAAGTGCTGCTCAGCGACTCGAACGACGCACCGCTGGTGGCGATGGCCTTCAAGACGGTCGTCGAAAGTTTCGGCCAGCTGACCTACACCCGCATTTATCAGGGACGGATTGTTAAGGGTCAGTCATATATCAATGCACGCACAGGCCGCACTGTTCGCTTCGGGCGACTGGTGCGAATGCACGCAAATGACCGTGAAGATATTGATTCCGCTGAGGCCGGAGACATTATCTCGATCGTCGGTGTCGACTGCGCGTCGGGGGACACGTTCACGGCCGACGGGATGCACCTGTCGCTTGAGAATATCTTCGTGGCGAATGCCGTGATCCGGCTTTCGATCGAGCCGAAGAAGCGAGACGACGCGGACAAACTGAGCAAGGCCCTCGAAAGATTCCGTCGTGAAGACCCCACATTTCGGGTGCTGACCGACGAAGAAACCGGACAGACGCTGATCGCCGGAATGGGGCAGCTGCATCTGGAAATCTACGTCGAACGCATCAAACGCGAATACAAGTGTGAATGTATCATCGGCGAGCCTCGTGTGGCCTACCGCGAATGTCCGACAAAGTCCGTCGAATTCAATTACAAGCACAAGAAGCAGTCAGGCGGTTCGGGCCAGTTTGCACATATCGTCGGTGTGCTGGAACCGTTGCCGGAAACGCACGAGACCACGTATGAATTTGTTGACGAAGTCAGCGGCGGTCGGATTCCCCGCGAGTTCATTGCTCCGGTCGATGCGGGCTTTCAATTGAGCCTCGTCAAGGGACCACTGGGCGAATACGAAGTCGTGGGCGTCCGGATGCGGCTGCAGGACGGCAGTTACCACGACGTCGACTCGTCCGAAATGGCATTCAAAATTGCCGGCATCGGCTGCATGAGAGAAACACTGCGTAAGGCAGACATGACGCTGCAGGAACCGATCATGAAACTGGAAATCGAAACTCCGGACGAGTACCAGGGCCAGATCACCGGTCATATTTCCAGCAAACGCGGACTGGTGACCGGCTCGGAAGTCAATGGTGGAGTCTGCGTGATCAATGCAGAGACTCCTCTGTCCAGCATGTTTGACTACGCCAATGAACTGAGGTCGATGACTCAGGGCAAAGGCACTTTCAGCATGGAATTCCTCGCCTATCGCCAGGTTCCCCGAGGACTGCAGGGCGAGATTCTGGAGCGCCGCAAGAAAGAAATCGAAGCCCAGGCCGCTGCGAGGTAATCTCCCTTCGCAGCCTCGCCCTGTGTAACAGGCCCCATCCGGCCACGCATGAAGAGTCCTGGTAGCCGGATTCGTGAGAATTCGGGAGTGACCCGCTGACTCCGAAGTCTCACGACTTCGTCTACAAACCCATTTGGAACCGCTGATAAACGCTGATTGACGCTAATAAAACAATCCACCTCACTATTAGCGTCAATCAGCGTTGATTAGCGGTTCAATACTCTCTTGCAACGTGTCGTGCGGGGTTCGGTTACCATCGAACGGGCTCACATTCAGGGTGCATCGCCACTCGATGTTCCCGGCGATTCCGATACGAGCGGTTCCGCACCTGCCGGCGGCCTGCCCTGACCGCTGCGGACAAATTCTGATCGCTCTTGTGCATAGGCCTCCGGTGTGATGTCGATCGTGAGTTGCTGATCCGAATTCGCCGCGTCGAATAGTTTCTTCAGAAACGGCACGCACCACCCGCAACCAGTTCCGGCTCCGCCACACTCACTGATCTGACTTGGAACGCGAGGCTGACGAACGCGGATGAAGTTCAGGACCTTTCGCTGGCTGACATGAAAACAGTAGCAGAGTTTGTCATCGGGTTTCATTGTGCGTTCCGTTGCATCGTCCAGAAATCAGCAGGCAGCATGGATCGGAATCCTTCGGGCTTTAATGCCAGCACCGAACACGTCAGTTGACTCAGCAGGCGTTCCACTGTGCTGCCGGGCAGGAGTGCTGAAGCTCCCGACTTTGATGAAGTTCCAATGACGACCAGATCAGCATTTGCCTCCTGCGCTGTCGTCAGAATGCACTGATCTGCATCTCCCGGAATGACCTTGACGCGCACTCCGAACGGCAGCGTTCGATAGTCGGTAGCGGCAAGCTGGGCATGGATTCTGGATTGACTGTCAGCAAGTTCTTTTGGACCACCGCCGGCAGCAGCGTGTACGACGTGCAGCTTTGCGTTCAGAGTTTTCGCCAGTGATACCGACGATTGCAGCACGTCGGCCCCGACCGGTCCAAGATCCGTGGCAGCAACGATATCGGTCGAATCGTTATCATCGATCCGCGGCTTGACAAGCCACACAGGGCCAGGTGCCAGCCTCAGCAGTTTGAGCCCTGTGGTGCCGAAGAGAACTCTGCGTACCAGACTCAGTTCACGAGTGCCGCAGACCAACAGCGTATCCGGACGGTTTCCTGCGATCAGGATGAGTTCTTCCCAGGCATCCCCCGTGCGGACAAGGCATTCTGCAGCCGGCGAACCGGCGTGCTTCGTATGTTGTGCCTGGAGATCCCTTAAGACCGCTTCCGCCGCAGTGAGATCAAGTTGGGCGTTCCGCTCAGTCTCTTCCGACGATCCGAACCATCCCTCCGAGGGAGCGGGAACCACTGTGACCAGCGTGACGGGAATTCTGTCGGTGTTGGCCACCTGAAATGCCTGCCGGACGGCCAGTCGGCTGGGCGCGGCCAGGTTGGCCGCCACCCACGGCCGAATGGCCGGCATCTCGACTCCCATGACACAACGACGCACCTGAAACATGCTGACCTCCGAGAAGTCTTTTGAGCATCACCCGCTGAAACAGCAGGCTAGTGCCCTGCCACCGGGCTTGGGGACTGTCGAAATAGTGC
>JANNGQ010000410.1:0-7312 GCA_031403975.1 Planctomycetota bacterium | reverse complement strand
TCTCTGTCTGTATCTTGTGGGGCGGGCTTCCAGCCCGCCAGGATTTCAAATGACGCATGTGTTTTTGAATCAACGAGGCCGGCTGGAAGCCTGCCCCACGATAAAACCGCCAGTCCCCGTTTCCTCACCGTCCCGGGCGGTGTTTCAACCCAGCACTCCCGGAATGGTCTTCCAGCTTTGAGCGACTCCGGTCAATCGTTCCTGCCGGCCGTTGTGCTCGAAGAACAGATCATCGGGGTTCAGGCCGAGGGCTGTGAGAATCGTGGCGTGGAGATTCTTGACTGGCTGCGGCTGCTCGAAAGCACGCAGTCCAATCTCGTCCGTCGCGCCGATCACGCGGCCGGCGTTGACTCCGCCTCCCGCGAGCCAGACCGTGAATCCGTAGGGGTTGTGATTGCGGCCATTGTTTCCCTGCATCATCGGGGTCCGACCGAATTCTCCGGCCCAGATCACAAGCGTTGTGTCGAGTAATCCGCGCTGCTTCAGGTCGGCCAGCAGCGCCGCAATCGGCTGGTCGGTCTGAGCAGAGTTACGAGTGTTGTAGTCGGTGTTGTTGTCGTGTCCGTCCCAGCCGAGTTTGTCGACGGCATTGTAGAGCTGGACAAACCGAACTCCTTTCTCGACCAATCGACGCGACAATAGACACATCCGCCCGAACAGCGCCATCGAACTGTCTGAATCATTCAGCCCGTAAGCCTCCTGAGTCTCCTTCGTCTCCAGAGACAGCTCGCCAATGTCAAGTGCCTCGGACTGCATGCGATATGCCAGCTCATACGACGCGATGCGGCCATCGAGATCGAGTACGCCAGGCCGTTCGGTTGAGTGCTTGCGGTTCAGTGCCTGAGCGAAGTCCAGCGTCGAACGCTGCACACCCGCGAACTCGGAAGGGGGTTGCAGGTTGAGCACCGGGGAACCTTCATGCCGGAATTGAGTCCCCTGGAACGCGGCAGGCAAAAATGCATTGCTCCAATTGGCGGAGCCTCCCAGACCACCGACCTTGTAGAGCAACACATACCCCGGAAGATTCTGGTTGAGCGACCCCAGCCCATAGGTGACCCACGACCCGAGACTGGGCTTGCCGCCGAGGATGGCCCCCGTATTCATCAGGTAAGTCGCCGGCGCATGATTCGAGCTTTCGCTGAACATCGACCGCACCTGGCACAGCTCATCGATGTGCTTCGCCGTGTGCGGGAGCAATTCGGAAACCCACTGCCCGCCCTGGCCGTGCTGCGACCATTTCCACGGACCGGCCATGAGTTCATCTTTGCAATGATTGAAGACGCCGCCGACTTTATCGGGGTTCGTTTTGAACGACTCCGGCACGGGCTTGCCGTTGAGCCTGAGTAACTCGGGCTTGTAGTCCAGCAGGTCAAAGGTGGACGGGCCTCCGTATTGAAACAACAGGATGACCCGCTTCGCCTGCGGTGCGAAGTGGGGCAGGCGTTCGGCCAGCGGCTGCAATGGATCGATCGACAACTGCTGCGGTGCTGCGGCGCGAAGTTCCTCGGCGACGAGCGCGCTGAACGCCACGCTCGCAAAGCCCCCGCCGGTGTTGAGGAAAAAAATCTCGACGTGATTGAGGGATCATTCGGGGTTTCAGGCTGTTCTACTTCACGCGGCCGAAAATGAGACATTTGTGGTCGCACCACAGTAACCCGAAGCGTCAGCGACGTGCTTAGGACTGGGACAGGAATAAGTGGGGCACGATTCCATCGTGCCGAGCACGTTTAAAACGTGCTCCACGTCCAGAAGGCGACAGTTATTTCTTAGCCGGTCCTTAAAGCATCGCCTCGCTGACGCTTCGGGTTAGTGTTTGCGACGACCGCGTGAAGTATAATCAAAGGCCTCAGTCGATGTAGCTGAACTCGTTGAGGTTCAGGATGGCCCGGCAGAGGTCGGTCAGAGCCAGCAGGCGGGCACGTTCACCGGCTTCCCGATGCAGCGCTGTGTGATGATCCACGAATTCGATCGACAACTGCAATTCGTCCGCGGTCGGGATTCGAATCAAGGCAACTCGAAACAACGTCTCAACAAGCGGCCTGATGTTTGCAGCGTCGAGAGCGGGCTGGTCCGCCGCGTGACTCACTCTGGCAGCCAATGCCTGTGCGCAGCGAATCCCCTCCGGGCTGTTGAACAGCATTAATGCCTGCGGAGCGACGACCGTCGTGTCTCGGCGGGCACACGAAACCGTGGTGTCGGGCAGGTCGAAGGCCTGCAGGAACGGAATCGGCAGGCAGCGTTTGCGAACCAGGAAGATGCTGCGGACATCAGTCTGCTCGATCGGGTCGGCATACCAGCCCTGCATGCGCCCGCCGTCGCCGCCTTTTTCCGCTTCCAGGATCGACGGTTGGGCATGTCGCAACTCCTCGGGCACAGGCGGCCAGAGAGGCTTGCCGGTCTCATACGGTTTCAGCAGATCCGACACCGCCAGCAGACTGTCGCGCAGCGTCTCGGCATCGAGTCGGCGGACGTTTTGCCGCCAGAGAAGTTGGTTGTCGGGATCAGCGCGGCGGCCGTTGACAGTCTCACCGGACGACTGCCGATACGTGGCGGAACTCACAATCATCCGATGCAGCGTCTTCATCGACCAGCCTCGCTGCATGAACTCGACGGCCAGCCAATCGAGCAGCTCGGGATGCGTGGGACGCGATCCGCTGTAACCGAAGTCGTCAGGTGTCGCGACGATTCCAGTCCCGAAATGCTGCTGCCAGATCCGATTGACGATGACTCGCGCAGTCCACGGGTTCTCCGGAGCGGCGATCCAGTTCGCGAGCGCAAGTCGACGGCCGGTGGTGTTTTCTCGAGGCGGCTGAATCACGGCCGATTCGGGTGTCAGCAGCGACAAAAAGCCCGGTGCGACTTCCTCGCGTGGGGACGAGAAGTCGCCTTGATAGAAGATGTGAGTCGCCGGAGCGGTCGCACCTGCGTCGGTTGCTCCCATCGCATGGCTCGGCTGTCGTTTCTTTGCTTCAATCTCGGCAATCTGCTGACTGAGTTCCTCGTGTCGCGATTTGTCTTCCTTGTCGAGTTTTCCTTGCTCGGTCTTCAGCGGCTCGGCTTGCTGGTCCAGATCGGCATTGTGCCGGTCGATCACCGCTTGTTCCTCGGCGACGGAGATACCAAGGTCATCGCGAGGCGTGACACCTGCGAAGAACGCACGCAGTCGATAGTGGTCAGCCTGCGACAGGGGGTCATACTTGTGGTCATGACACTGGCAGCACGACATCGTGAGTCCGAGAAATGCCGAAGCCGTTGTGTTCGTCAGATCGGCCATCATCTCGGCACTCAGCCGCGCCTCCTCCTGAAAGATCGACGCCGTGCTGTCCCACTGACCAAGCCGCAGGAAGCCCGTCGCGATCAGCATATCGGCCTCGGCAGGAGTCTTCGGCACGCCATCAGTTAATTCGTCGCCGGCCAATTGTTCACGGATGAACTGATCGAACGACTTGTCCTGATTGAACGACCGAACGACATAATCGCGAAACTGCCACGCGAGTGGTCGGAACTCGTCACGCTCATAGCCATTGGTGTCAGCGTAGCGAACGACATCCAGCCAGAGGCGTGCTTGCCGTTCACCGTAACGTGGCGAATCGAGCAATCGCGTGACAACTTTGTCGAATGCGTCGGGTGCCATGTCGCCAATGAATTCCGCTGCTTCAGTGATCGTTGGCGGCAATCCCGTCAGATCGAGCGTGAGCCGCCGAATCAGCGTTCGCCGATCGGCCTCCGGCGAAAGTTCCAATTCGGACTTTGTCAGCCGCTCGCGGATCAAAGCGTCGATGACATTCACCCTGTGGCCACACTCGACAGAGCGTGGGCCATCATCAGGAGCGTGTTCCGAATCAGGATCCAGGCTTATGCCCGACTCGCCCGCGCTCTGGCCAGCGTGGCTGTCTGGCAGTTTCAGCGACCACAGATCCAGACGGTCGCCGCGAAAGATCCTGCGAATGGGATTCCGACTGTCAGTGAACGCGTCGCCGATCGGATCGCTGCCTGTGGATTCGCCGACTGGTTCTGGCCAGGCGGCTCCAGATTTGACCCAGTCGGTCAGCGTCGCGATCTCCCCGTCCGACAGCTTCTGTTTGGGCGGCATTTGAAAGTCAGGATCGCGAAACGAGATCGCCTTCACAAGCAGGCTCTTGTCGAGATCCCCCGGGACAATCGCCGGTCCCTGATCTCCCCCCGCTTTCGCTGCGGCGAAAGTATCCAGCCTCAGGCCCCCTTCCTGCTTCTCAGGACCATGACACGAAACACACTTCGTTTTGAGCAACGGCTGCACGTCTTCGAAAAAGCGTGATGTGTCGTCCGCCGAAACAATTGCCGACGTACGGAACAGCACGCTCAACAGACACAGCCATTGACAGAATTGCCTCAATGCGAAAATCCCTCGAAGTCCGCTGACACACAGTTCTCGGTTCCGATTTCTGCAGCCACCAGTTTACGGCGGCTTCCGGCAGCAGAGAAGCAGGAATTGAATGCCGTCCGGTTCACGGAATTCGCAAGCAGTTTGCCAGATCTGTATGATGGCAGCGTGTTGAAAAAAGTGTCTGGAACTATGGAGGCGTCACAAAACGCTGCGGAAATCTGGTGCCGGAGAGTACCAGACACCTTTTTCAACGCTCGGAGCACAGTGCATGAACTCGAACGTCTTTGTTCGCCGCGGAACTCGTCGGGCGAGGGGCACGGTGTCGGTCGCGGTGATTTCTGCGATTGTCGTGCTGATCAGCCTCGCGGGTCCGGCGCAGGCTCAGCGCGGGGTGTACAAGGCTTCGATTACTCCGCACTGGTCACCGGACAATTCGCATTTCTGGTATCGCAACGATCTGGCCGATGCGAAGCGCGAATTCGTGCTGGTGGATGTCAACGAAGGTCGGCGCCAACCTGCGTTCGATCATCCGCGACTGGCAGAATCGTTGAAAGCGGCGGGCATCCCGGACATTTCTGCGGATCGACTGGCCGTGGATGACCTGGAGTTCAAACTTGCCGACAACACGCTGTTGCTTCGTGCGGGAGGCCGCGATTGGTGCTGCCGTCTCGATACCTACGATTTGAAAGGCATTGAAGACCGCAAGCGACCAGATGACAACGAACGAATCGTGCTTCGATCAGAAGACGTGCCGCGCGCCAGCACTCGCACGGGGCCGGAATCGGAACTGGAATTCGACAACCGCACCGATGATGAAGTCGAGTTATTCTGGCTGGACGCGACGGGGCAACAGCGGAGCTACGGAAAACTGGCGGCCGGCGGTCAGCGCAGTCAGCACACGTTCGCCGGACATGTCTGGGAAGTTGTCAATAGCGACGGCCGGATGCTGCACCGGTTTCAGGCCGAGGAACAACAGGGCGACGCGATTATCACGGGGCGAGCCGAGGCCGGACCGCGTCGCCGCGGCGATCGGCAACGGGCTCGTGCTGAGCGAGATGTTTCACCTGACGGAAAATGGAGAGCCTTCGTCCGCGACAACAATCTGTTCGTGCGCGCTGCCGAGGACGAGCAGGAAATTCAGATCAGTCACGACGGCTCTCCGGATAACAGCTACCAAATGCCGCAATGGTCCCCCGACTCGCAGGCTCTCGTGGCGTTTCGCGTGGAGCCTGGTGAGGACCACCAAGTCCACTTGATCGAGTCCTCGCCGCAGGAGGGTGGTCGCGCGAATCTAAGGAGTCGCGGCTATCCATTGCCGGGTGACAAGTTCGCCGCCTATGAACTCAACGTGTTTCACGCCGGCGACTGGAAACCGACGAAACCCGACGTCGAGCGCATCGACTTTGACCGCCCGCGTCTGCGCTGGAATCGTGATGGGCGGCGATTCACGTTTGAGAAAGTCGACCGCGGCCACCAACGGTTTCGAGTGATCGAAGTCGACTCACAGACCGCCGCAGCGCGGTCCCTGCTTGATGAACAGACCGACACGTTTCTGTGGAGCCAACACAATGAAAGCGGCTCAGTAACGACGTATCTTCAGCAGACCGATGAGATCATCTACGTCTCCGAACGGGACGGCTGGAAGCATCTGTATCTGGTCGATGCGGAACAGGGAACGATCGCGAACCAGATCACGCAAGGCGAATGGATCGTTCGGGGCATCGATCAGATCGACGAAGATCTGCGCCAAATCTGGTTTCGCGCCAGCGGAATGTTTCCGGACCAGGATCCATACCTGATCCACTTCTGCCGTGTGAATTTCGACGGCAGTGGTCTGGTCTCGCTGACCGCGGGAAACGGAAACCATGCGATTCGCTATTCGCCGGACCGCAGGCATCTGATCGACACCTACTCGCGCGTGGATCATGCACCCGTCAACGAACTGCGGCGCGTGGCAGACGGCTCGCTGGTGTGCGAACTAGAAACGGCAGACACCAGCGAACTGACCGGTCGGGGCTGGGCGAGTCCCGAAGTCTTCGTCGCCAAAGGCCGCGACGGAGTCACCGATATCTGGGGCATCATCTGCAGGCCGGTGAACTTCGACGCAAACAAACAGTATCCGGTCATCGAGGCGATCTATGCTGGCCCGCAGGATTCGTACGTTCCCAAATCGTTCAGTTCGAGGCCACCATTCGCTTCCATGACCGATCTGGGATTCGTGGTCGCGAAGATCGACGGGATGGGGACCGCCAATCGTTCCAAAGCGTTTCACGATGTCTGCTGGAAGAATCTCAAGGATGCTGGATTCCCGGACAGGATCCTGTGGCATCAGGCCGTGGCCGCGAAGTACTCGTGGTACGACATTTCGCGAGTCGGCATCTATGGCGGCTCGGCCGGCGGGCAGAGTTCGACCGGTGCCGTGTTGTTTCATCCCGAATTCTACAAAGTCGCGGTCTCCTCCTGCGGATGCCACGACAACCGTCTGGACAAGGCCTCGTGGAACGAGCAATGGATGGGATATCCCGTCGGGCCGCACTATGCCGAGTGTTCGAATATTGACAACGCCCATCGGCTGCGCGGCAAGCTTCTGCTGATCGTCGGCGAGCTGGATACCAACGTTCCTCCCGAATCAACGCTGCGTCTGTCCGATGCGCTGATCAAAGCCGGCAAAGATTTCGACTTGCTCGTGATCCCCGGTGCCGGCCATGGCGACGGCGGTCCGTACGGCGAGCGGCGCCGACAGGATTTCTTCCTGCGACACCTGCTGGGCGTCGAGCCGCCCGACCGCAACGCAACCCCTTGATCCTGACAGTTTGCCTCTGCCAGGTGTCGGCTGGAAATTGTTTCTCCGGAAGGGGGTGTTGCTGTGAGCCGACCCGTGTTCTTGCGGCCTTGACCGCGACTCGGAAAACGTAGCCGTCACGGTCCCCGTGACGAGCCTTCAGG
>JANNGQ010000409.1:0-3438 GCA_031403975.1 Planctomycetota bacterium | reverse complement strand
AGCGACACGCCGTTGACGGATACTGTGATCGCCCCGCAGCTGCCGTAAGGCTCAAACCGGATCGTGTCATTCGCAGCTGTGCCATCCACGATCAGATGGCCGTCGACCTCGCTCACGCCGAGGCGGATCAGCTCAACATCGTTGCCGTCACCGCCGGCATAAGTCATCCGGAAAGCCTTGCCAGCCAGGTTGACCGTTGCGCCCTCGGCCAGGCCCGCGAATGTACCTGAAACCGCTTCGGTCCCGTCATTGCTGACAATGACGAAGTGATCTCCGACATGGGAGGAAAAGCCCACACTGGCGTCCAGAGTGGCGCCGCCGAGGGTCACGTTTCCATGGACGGCAAGCTGGTCGTACTGCGACCCGACAATTGTACCGTTCAACTCCACCGTGAATGAAGTTCCCGCGAGAAACGCGACGTCCCCCGCTACGGTCAGCCGGCCCGGACTGGTCCCCGGCCTGAGGCTGCCGCTCAGCAGTTGCGTCTGACCGATGATACCCATACCACCAAGGACACCGCCGTCCACAGAAATCAGACTCGACGCGATCGAACCATTGACGAGGAGCGTCCCGCCTTCCACCATGGTCATGCCGGAGTAGATGTTGTCGCCGTTCAGGATCAGTGTGCCGTCGCCGACCTTTTCGAGTTCCGAATTGTTGTTACCGCTGATGATGCCGGTGACAGTAAGGCTGCTGTCTGCCGCTGTGCGGATCGGATTGCAGATCGGGTCGATGTGCTGGGGCAGGTTGATGGCACCGGCCCAGATGTTGTGGCCGATTAGGATGGCGATGATGTCGCTCGTCCGTTCCTCTGCTTCGACATCGAGCGTCTCGCTGACGGTGAAGCTGCCGACCAATTCGAGAGTGCCGTCCTTCATGACCTCAGTGTTTCCCGCCGTCGAACCCAGAGCCGCGCCGTTTTCGATCCGCAACACACCTTCGTTAACGTGCGTCACGCCATCGTAAGTGTTGGCTCCGGAGAGGATGAACGTGCCGGCACCGTCCTTGTGCATGCCGCCGTCACCGCTGATGATGCCCGACATTGCGAGCCGACTCTCGGGCAGGACTACGATGGGCGGGCAGATCGGATCGAAGTGCCAGTTCCCGGTCCAGGCATTGTCACCCAGAGTGCTGCGGATCGTGGACAGGTCCGTCTCCAGGAGCAGGGACTCTCCCACGACTGTGATGCCGCCAGTGAGTTCCAGACTGCCGTCACTGACTTCCGTTCCCATGGCCGACGAGCCCAGGGCTTGGCTGTTTTCCAGACGCAACGTGCCGTCTTCGACATGCACGACGCCGTCAAAAGTGTTGGCTCCCGAGAGGACCAACGTGCCGGCACCGTCCTTGTGCATGCCGCCGTCACCGCTGATAATGCCGGACATTGCGAGCCGACTCTCGGGTAAAACCACGATGGGCGGGCAGATCGGATCGAAGTGCCAATTCCCGGTCCAGGCGTTTTCACCTGTGATGCTGCTCAGTCCGGACTCTGCACCGGAGAACGTGAGCGACTCGTTGACCACAGTAATGCCGCCGACCAGCTCAAGTCTGGCGTCGTTCATCAATTCGGTCCCCGTTGCCGTCGAGCCCAGTGCCATGGCATTCTCGATCCGCAGCACGCCTTCGGCCACGTGCATATCACCGGCGAAAGTATTGCTGCCTGAAAGGACCATTGTGCCCAATCCATCCTTGTGCAATCCGCCGGGACCGGTGAGGCGGCCCGCCAGCGTCAACTGGCTGCCTGCTTCAACGACGATGGGAGGACAGATGGGATCGATGTGAAAGTCGAAATTGAGCGTGATGTTCCCGGCCAGGACGGTGGTGCCGCCGTTACCGGGATTGATCTGGTTGCCGCTGATGGTGTGATCGCCGCCGGTGAACAGAATCCCGCTGAACTCCGTGCCGGTGGAAAAATTGTTGATGGAGTTCGCGGGAGTTCCCGGTCCGAACACGAGAAAATCACCCGCGACCGGGGCCGTGCCGCCCCAGTTGGCCGGGTCGGACCAGTTGGTTGTTGTTCCGCCGCCGACAAAGGTGGACGGCTCAACGACCGGCCGCCAGTGACTGAACTCAGAGGTGTTCAAAACCGGGAGTGCGAGGCTCGTCGCCGTCGCAGTGATAACGTGTCCGATCGGGACCGCGGGGAGCAGGATCGAACCACTGCCGTTGCCGAGTGCGTTGGTCGATAGAAAAACATCGACGGCAAAAAACGCGCGGCCCTCACCGAAGCCGCTGGGGTCCACGTCGGCTGGAGGACTGCTGTAAAACTGCAATGCAAAGTTTGTACTCGGCGTGCTGTGGAGTGAGTACTCGACGAAAGTGCCCGTCGGCAGGGCGATCGCTTGAAGCAGCGCCGGTTTGTTCTGGAGGCCATTCGGGCCGGTGTCGGCGTCGAATTCGTCGTTCGGCGTGACGCCGTTAGCCGGGTCGCCCGGCGCGATCAGGTTGATCCCTCGCCCGGCGTTACCGAACAGGATATTGCGATCCAGGAAGTTACCACTCCCGGCGCTGTTGTCCAGACGCACACCGTCGGAGCCGTTAAAGGCGATGGTGTTGAGCTCGATCCGATTAAGGGCGGCGGACGCACTGATCGAGATCCCCTGGTCGCCGTTGGACAATGGGGCAGTGCCGGTTACGTTGGTGCCGATCTTGTTCGACTGCACGAGATTGCTGTTGGCGTTCGTCTGGATCTGCACGCCGGACAATTCGTTGCCGGAAATCAGGTTCTCGCGGATGACGTTGTGGTGAGCGCCTTGAATCGCCGTGATGCCAACCAGATTCGGAGTGCTCGTCGATCCGTGATTCCCCAGATAGCTGCCAGTCACAAGGTTGCCGCTGGCGCCAGACCCGCGGATCTCGATGCCCGTGAAGAAGCCGCCGATTCCGAGGGCGCGAATGGTGTTGCCAGCTGAATTGATCTCCAGCCCCCGAATTCCACTGCCGGTGCCGGGGCCAGACAGGGTCACGACCGGCGCGCTGACATATCCCGGGGCGGTGGTGGCGTCAATGATTGTGCCGCCGGAAGAGTCGGTGAGCTTGGGGAGCTGCGTCGGTACGCTGATTTCACCAGCGATACCGAATTCGATCGTGTCGGCCCCGGGGGACGCATTGGCTTCCTGGATGGCCTCGCGGAGGCTGGTCACGTCGGCATCGGGATCGACCACATCCGCCAGGGTATTGACGACGAACAAGGTCATCAGCGCCCGAACTTCCAGACTCTCAGTCGCGACCCGCGTTGCGGTCTGCAGTCGTCGTCGGGCTTTCTGGCGACAGTTGCGCCGAGTGCCCCGGAGACCAATACGCCGAAGACACTCAGAAAAGGATCTGGTGGAACTTCCATTGTTGGGGACCATGGCAAATCTCGCAAATCTCGCAAAAATCTGGCAGAAACCATTCAGAGTTGTCCAGACGCGGAAACTCTGACTGCCCTTAATGCGTATG
>JANNGQ010000408.1:0-2497 GCA_031403975.1 Planctomycetota bacterium | reverse complement strand
ACACCCGTTCTCGCGACCAGGCTCGATCGCCCAAGATCCAGCACATCGAGGACACCGAGCACAGGGAGGTGCTCTCGTCCAGGAGTTGGGGCGTACACCCGCAGCGGTGGCTGGCATCTATCGTCAGTTGCAGCTGATGCGGGTGATCCATATCCGCGTCGAGAATCCGGCACCCGATCTGTTCGAACGAGTCTCCAGGATTCCGGGAATTGAGTCGGTCGAGCAGCAGGTGGACCGCTGGGCGATCCGGCTGCATGAGGAACAAAGGTCGGTCGCCGATCTGCATCAGGCACTGGTCGAGGAAGGGGCCCGCCTGACGATGTTTCAGGCAGAAGCGATGGACATGGAAACGGCCTTCATGAAACTCACGGAAGGCAAGACCGCGTGAGCATCCTGCGCTTCATTCCCGAATTGCCTCTGCTGCGGCGTGAGCTGATTGAGCTTTCAAACCGCCGTCGGACGTACATCGTACGCTTCGTTGGTGCAATCGTTGTATTGTCGGTTGTGATGGTGCTGTTTCAACGGCAGGTCAGCATGATCGGTGCCGGTGCATTCCTTCGTCCTGGATCTGGAATGCCGTACAACCCGAATCGGTTCTTCGGCTCCGGCGGAGTGATTTTTCAGTCGATCGTTCCCATGCTGTTTCATGCGGTGCAGTTGCTGATGCCTGCGCTGATTTGCGGATCCATCACACTCGAAAAGGAACGCAACACTCTGGGGACGCTGTTTGTGACTCGGTTGTCCCCGATGACCATCGTGCTGGAGAAACTCGGCAGTCGCCTGGTGCCGATGTTCACGTTTCTGCTGCTGACATTTCCACTGCTGGCGTTTGTGTATTCACTGGGGGGCGTGGACACAACAATGCTGATCAGCACGCTGTGGCTGCTGTTCTGCGAGTGTCTGCTGTATGCCTGCATCGGGCTGATGTGCAGTTCGTGGTTCGCCACGACTGTGACCGCGTTCATCTGGTCGTATGTGCTGACAGGACTGCTGGTGATGAGTTCGATGATTCTGAGGATTCCTGTGCTGACACCCTTCGATGTATGGCAGTCAGTGTTTGCGATGTATGACTACCAAAGGGGAGCATCAATGTTCATGACCATGACCGGAGGACCCGGCATGGCAGGAGCCACGTCGTTTCCCGGAGCCTGGCAGACTCTGACCCGAGTGATGATCCTGATGGTTGCTTCGCTGCCTTCACTGATCGCCGCATCGATCTGTCTGCTGCTGGCACGCGTGTTCCTGATCCGGCGGGCGTTTCTGTCGTCGTCGTCGATCCTGCTGAGGCTGTTTAAATGGGTCGACAGGTTCTTTACGAAACTGAATGACCGCACGACTGGCGGAGTCGTACTGATCAAAGACCGCGATTCGTTGCCGTTGTTTGACCCTGTCTCGTGGCGAGAACGATCGAAGAAATCTCTGGGCAAGGCCCGCTATCTGATCCGGATTCTCGTAGTGCTGGAAGGGCCGATCCTGGTCATCTGCCTGTTCGCGGTAACGGAATCTCAGACCACGCATTTCGAAGGGCTGCAGAATCTGCTGTATTTCATGTGGGGGATGGCGGCATTGATTATCGCGGTCAAGGCGTCCACGCTGATCTCGTCAGAGAGAGCTCGTGAGACGCTCGAAGCACTGCTCTCGACACCGCTGACGGCGAGGGAAATCCTGACGCAGAAAATCGCCGGAACGAAACGACTGATGATGGTGCTCGCGATCCCTGTGCTGACCATTCACTTCACGATTCTGATCATGCACTTTGATCTGTCGACCGCGATTCTCAGGCCGACAGCATATTCAACAACCGCCATTCTGGCTTACGGTGTCGTCGTTGTGCTGACAACATGGACCGTGATGCATCTGATCGCATGGATTTCGGTGCTGCTGGGGATGCGGTCACAGTCTCAGTCAAAGTCCGTGATGACGGCGATCACAGTGATTGCCACATGGGTCATGATCTCAGCGGTTGTTTCACGGCCGGGCGGACTGCTGGATCAGTCGGTCAACTCAAGTGTCGGATTCGTGTTTTCGGCAGCACACACCGTTGCCATTTTTGTAACAGGTTCTGAAGCGATTGCGAGATCCGTGGTTACCGAAACAATTGCCTTCGTGAGTGCCTTTTCTTTGTGGAGCCTGCAGCTTCAGGGAGGAATTGAAATCAATGAGTACATTCTTTCCCCCGCATCAGGATCCGGCAGCCGACTGAGTTCAGCACTGGCCACCAGTTTTCCGTCCGCGATGATGGCGGCATTCGTCGTCCTTATCGCGCAGTTCCTGCTGATGCGGCTCATACAGACAATCACACTCCGCCTCGCTCCGCGGTTGCTGCAGCGTCGGGATCAGAAGGCCGTGCCTTTGCGCAGATTTGAACCGGCACCGGATGCACTTGTCGCTGCGTCCGAGGTGATCGCATGAGCCAGCCAGGCAGTCACCACTTCCCTGATTCCGCAAAGTCCCTTCTCCCCCGATTCGGGGGAGAAGGTGCCCGAAGGGCGGATGA
>JANNGQ010000407.1:0-3146 GCA_031403975.1 Planctomycetota bacterium | reverse complement strand
GTACCTAACTACAGCCGAACGCCGGCGTCGGGCCTTTACCAGGGGACCGCTCCGGCCCGCAGCTAGCGCTGTCGGATGATTCCAGTCCTCAACACCCCTGATCATACGCCAATGTCCCGGCAAAGACAGAACGGCAAGCCCTGATTATTCTGCCCTGCATCATCCTGCTGCCGACGAATTGAGGCAGAACGATGAGGGTAGAACGATGGGGTTTCAGCGAAATCCATGGCTGGTGATGAATCTATTTTGAATAGCGGCACTTGTGTCAGCCTTAGTGCTTGTGGTCGCCTTCGTGTTTGTGCTCGCCCTGATGGGCGTGTTCGATCTTGCCAGAGTAAGACTTGCCGTCGATCGTAACGGCGAGCTTCGCGACAGCATCGGCGCTGTCCAGATCCGATGCAAGTTCGTCGTCCTTCAGTGAGAACCGGGACGACTTGCCTTCCGGGTCGGAAGCATCACGGTCAGCCGGCAGCTTGAATTGTTCGGCATTGCCGTCGTGAGTGATGTTGATGGTCAGTTCCGTCGCGTCGATCGGGACAGCCGCTTTCGCAGCCCTGTCCAGAATGTAGACTGTCACGCTCCCCGCTTCGCCATGAACAACTTCGGCGTGATACTCTTCATTCCCAAGTTCCACAAGATCACCGTGGTGCGGACCTTCGCTCGGATGAGCATGCTCCTCGTGTGGCACTGTCGCCGGTGGTGCGTCAGTAATCGTGGTCGTTGCTTCGGGCGCGGACTCATTGCAACCGGAGATCCAGAGCACTGTCAGGCCGGCAATCGGCAGACTCAGGCATTTCAGGGATTGCAGACAGATTGAAATCTTTGTCATCACTTTCAACTTTCAAAAACAGAAAACAGGCCTTCCAACAGCGACACACCGGCAGAAGATCTGTGGATTCAATGGCACATTCCGATTTGATTCCGGCATCCGTGCCTCAGGCGACTTTCAAACTCTTCGGCGATCCTTCGCTGATCGCACCGTCCTGCAAAACCAGCCGTCGTCCGGCTCGTTCCGCAGCGGCAACGTCGTGCGTGACCATGACAATTGTGCGTCCTTCGCTGTGACAATCGTCGAACGCATTCAAAACCAATTCCCGACTTCCGGGGTCAAGGTTTCCAGTGGGTTCATCCGCCAGAATGATTTGTGGGTCGTTCACCAGCGTTCTGGCGAGAGCCACACGCTGTTGCTGACCGACGCTCATTTCAGAGGGCTTATGATTGAGCCTGTCACCCAGCCCGAAGCGCTGCAGCATTGCGGCGGCACGGATCTCCTGCAGAGCGCGCGGGGTGCCATTCAATCCCAGCGGCACCTGGACGTTCTGCAACGCGGTCAGATACGGGATGAGATTAAACGTCTGAAACACGAAGCCCATGCGCTTGCGACGGATTGCCGAACGTGCGGCAACCGACTGTTCGTACACCGAGCAGTCATCCAGCCAGATTCGACCGGCGGTCGGAGACAGCATGCCGCCCAATAACGACAAAAGTGTTGTCTTGCCACTGCCGCTGGGCCCCACGACGGCGACGTATTCACCAGCGGCAATCCGCAGATCATCGCATTGCAGTGCTGTGACGGTCTGTCCGTGACGAACATAACGGCGGCTGACATTTTCGAGTCGGATCATCGCTCACACCTCCTGAAAGCAAAGACAGGGGTCCAGCTTCGAAGCTTGACGAGCAGGCCAATAGGCGGCGACCACGGCAACCGAGGTCGCCGCACCGACAGCCAGCAGAGCCAGTCCCGGAAGCGGAGTCACCACAACGCCAGCCCACTGCGGACCGGCGATGATGGCCGTCACCAGTCCCAGACCGCACCCGATTGTTCCGGCGACCAGGCCAAGGATCAGCGCCTTCACCAGGAACAGTCGCTGGACAAATCCAGGTGTTGCCCCGATGGCCATCAGAGTCCCGATCTCCCGCCGTCGTTCACGCACGTTCGCGGCAATCGCACTGGCCAGGCTGGCACCGCCGACAACAACCAGTATTCCCAGCACAAACCAGGACGTCCCGGACATCAGTCGATTGACACCAACCTGAGTCTGCACGACCTGCGAAACAGTCACGACTCTGGCATTCGGCAACAGCTTGCTGAGTTCCGGTACCAGATCACCCGCTGCGTCTTCACAGCATCCGATGACCTCAATCGCGCTCACGACTTCCCCGGTCTTTGCCAGTTCCTGCACCGTGTGCAGATGAGCGAACACTCGTGAATCATCAACCGTTCCCGTTCTGGACAGTGTTCCCAGCACAGTGAATTCTCCACCGAGGATTTCGACGGTATCACCTTCCGAGAATGCGGACCGGTCAGCGACATCCGCTCCAAGAACGATTTGATCCTTCTCCAGATTTTCGATGGCTCGGGATGTGTTCAGACTCTCGGGCGTTCCGTCAGCTTCTGAAGGACCATGACTGGCTTTCTTGCAGCCGTCATGCTTCGTGGGAGTGAACAGTGCCGCCGTCTGCCACGCCGCCTGAGCCGTGAACTCACTCTGAGGTAAAATCCCGGTCAGAGTGACCTCCAGGCCTCCCAGATTGGCCGGCATACTGAGCTTCGGTGTGACCTTTTCCACGCCCGCAAGTCCTGCCATCAGCACTTCGAGCACATGCTCTTCCGGCAGCGTCTGACCGTTCCGATCCGCCGCGTAATAGTTCTGAAGTGACGCATCCTTTGGAAGAATCAGGATGTTGGCACCGAGACTGGAGAGCTGTCTCGATACTTCCTGTTCTGAGTGGACCGTCACATGTCGAATGGCCACCAGCGCGGCGACGCCGAGCAGAATGGCGATGCTACTGGAGACGACCGTCCAGGGTCGTTCACGCAGTTCGTTCCAGACCAGAGTTCTGAGATTCATATTGAGTGCTCCGTCGAGCCTTCTTTTGAGGGTTAAATGTCGTGGGGCAGGCTTCCAGTCTGCCGTGATTGTTTTGCTGGATTTCTCTCAGGCAGGCTGGAAGCCTGCCGCACTTTCAAAGCTTGACGGAAAATCAGTTCTTTCTTGACGTGTTCGGCTTCCTGGCCTGCTGAGCGGGAGCAGTCCCATGCTTGCAGTTCGGGTCATCGCAGCATTGGCCGGACTTATGAATCGCGGCGGCAATCTGTGCTCCGGTGGCGGTGGAATCGAAGTGCCCGACCAGCACGCCTGGAG
>JANNGQ010000406.1:0-1791 GCA_031403975.1 Planctomycetota bacterium | reverse complement strand
GGGACGTTGGCCCTGCTGATATCTAACGCATGAGACCGATTCTCTCAATCCCGTGTCCACATGTGATCGCCCAGATCGGGGACAAAGGGCCATACAGCGGAATGGCGCTAGTGTGGCGTCAACTTTGATTTTTGGGGTAGAGATGCTTGAGTTTGATCCGTGCATCTTTGGTGGTGAACTGCCAGTCGACGTTGGCCTCTTTGCAATTGCGGGCATCCTGCCAGGCTGTGGTTTCGTTGATCAGCGTTGCCTTGTCGGGGATCCGGCGATCCAGACATTGCCGGGTCAGAACATTCAATTTGATCTCCGCCATGTTCAGCCAGCTTCCATGCTTTGGTGTATGCACTACCTCGATTCGATTGATGATTCTGCGGGCTTCATCCGGCGGGAACGCTTCGTAGAGAGCCGCATCATGCCTCTTCCGTCAATGCCACCATCACCACTGCGGCCTGTGACTTCAACATGATTAAATCCCGATTCTCGAAGAATA
Source organism: Planctomycetota bacterium (assembly GCA_031403975.1). Classification (GTDB taxonomy): domain Bacteria; phylum Planctomycetota; class Planctomycetia; order Planctomycetales; family Planctomycetaceae; genus SXXK01. Next base: position 1,301 of record JANNGQ010000406.1, on the reverse strand, counting down.
CGCTGCGATAATCTTTCAGATGCGTCAGACGGCATCAAGCCCCCTCATCCGGCCTTCGGCCACCTTCTCCCCCGATCTCGGGGGAGAAGGGGTGGGGAGAAGGGACGGGGTGAAGCTAACGAATCGTGACGAAGTCATTGTGGTTGAGCAGAGCCTGGACGAGCAGCGAGCGAGCGAGCATTGTCTGCCAGATTATCTGATCCGGCGCTGACTCGGAATTGGCTCAGTGCTTCCAGGGCAGCGGCAGTTTCCGATGATGTCGGATCAGAGCTGAGGACGAAGCGAAATGCGGCAGCGGCAAACTGGTTGTCGGGCATATCGGGATCTGACGATACAATCGCTGCAGCGATTTTTGCAGCCATGTCATTTGCGAGCGAGCTGTTTTCGAGAGCCAGGGCCTGCTGCGGAACGATGCTCTCCGAGCGGCGGTAGCATTCGAGGACACTTGCGTCGTCAAAGATCGACAGAAACGTCTGGTGTTCGTTGTGCGAATGCACGAAGTACAGACTGCGGCGGCGGGAAGCAGCGTCGCTGACAGGAATCGAGGGGCCGGACATCGTGAGGTCCAGTTCGCCAGCAAGATGCAGCAGACTGTCGCGGACGATCTGTGCCTCCATGCGAGTCGGATTCATTCTCCAGAGATAGCGGTTTTCGGAATCGACTCGACGATTGGACTCGGGGGCATTGAGACTCGATGACGTGATCCGGTACGTGGCCGATGTCACAATCAGCCGGTGCATGTGCTTCATGCTCCAGCCGCTTTCGATGAACTCGACGGCCAGCCAGTCGAGCAGTTCCGGATGCGACGGCTGCGCTCCCTTACGACCAAAATCGAACAGTGTCAGGACGAGTGCTTTTCCAAAATGCCGTGACCACAGGTGGTTCACGGCGACTCGTGCGGGCAGCGGATGCCGCGGGTCGGTGATCCATTTTGCCAGAGCCGTTCTGCGTCCGGTGCTGGTCGCGGGAAAGGGTTTGCGGCGGGATTCTTCAGATTCGAGATTGGATTCGAACATCTTCAGTGCTCCGACGAGCGGAGTATAGACATCGCTGTCGGTCTGCAGGGCGGCGGTTGCGGATTCGAGTGCTGTCTTTGCATCGGCGAGTGATTTTTCCGGGGCAGCTTTCTTGTCGGGTTCAGCCTGCCAGAGGGCGAGTTCTGCACGGGCGGCGGCCTCTTCGGCTTTCGCAACCGCCAGGATGCGTTCAGCGCGGGCGGCATCAGAAGCCAGGTTGCGGGCCTGCTCAGAGTCCCGGATGTCGGCCCTTGCGCGGTCGGCGGCCGCTCGGGCATTGACAGC
>JANNGQ010000405.1:0-2083 GCA_031403975.1 Planctomycetota bacterium | reverse complement strand
GCGGCCCTGAATCCAGGCGGCCGTGATCTGAGTTTCCGTTTCGAGCGGGTCGCCGTCGCTGATGAACAGCGTGGCGTCTTTTCCATTCTCCAGCGTGCCGACTCGATCGGCGATGCCAAGAATCTCGGCCGGCCAGATGGTGATTGATCGCAGTGCATCTTCGTACGGCAGGCCGTAGGCAGAGGCAGTGGCCGCATGATAGGGCAGGTTGCGTGTGTTCCAGGTTTCTGAACGGCCTGAGCCCGAGATGCAGAACTTGATTCCGGCCTGCCGCAGGCGTTCCGGCAATGTGTAGGCAGAGTCGTAGTCGTCGTGATCGCGTCGAGGAGCCTTATGAATGGCATCGACAATGACCGGTACGCTGTAACGCCGCAACAGCTCGGCACACATTTCTGCATCGTAACCTCCGAAGATGATCACTTTGACATTCTGTTCGACCCCGAATGCGACTGCTGCCTGAATCTGTTCCGCTCGGTCGGCGGTGACCAACAGCGGAATCTGACCGTCGACAACCGGAATCATCGAATCCAGGCGGCTATCGAACGGTTGCTCCGCGGGATTGGCTGTTCGAGCCTTGTGATACGTCCGAGCCTGATCGAACAACTCCCGCAGCGACTTCAGTGACGGATTTCGTCCTTCACTCTGTTCGTCGCTGCCCGGGCGCTGGCCAGGCGGTTGACCGGGTGAGGGTGTCGGACCAGGACGCGGACCGCGCGTCATGAACGGAGTCCCGCGAGGCCAATTGACAACCAGCGCCGAGTTGGCTTTCAGAGTCATGTCTTCATACGTCCAGCCGTCCATCTGCATCACGGAGGCCTTGCCGCTGACCAGCCCTCCTGTCGGAGCACTCAAAGCGATGAGCACACCGTTCGCCCGCGTCACGGGTATCAGCTCGCTGTCCGGATTGACGGCCACATGTGCGCTGACGTTGGGATTCAGCAGTCCGATTTCTGCATTGTCAATCGTGGCGCGAGTCGACGAAATCTCCTGCAGACCGAGATGCGAATGGGCTTCAATAAGGCTCGGATAGACGTGCTGTCCCTTCAGGTCAATCACGTCTGCGCCGTCCGGCGGTGCCATCCGCGGGCCGATCTCGGTGATCTTTCCGGCGTCGAAGACGATCGTGCCTTCCTCAACCGGTGGCCCCGTCAGCGTATGCACGACGCCATTGATCAGCGCTATGGGTTTCTTTTGCGGGGCTCCTGGAATCTGATCAGAGGCCGGGAGCAAGGCCGATGAGGTCGTAATCGCAATCAGGCTGAGGAAAGTAATTCGCAACATTGAAAACGGTTCCCGAGAGATCACTACAAACACGCCCGAGCGCAAAGACGGTCGAAGCAACCGTGGGGCAGGGTTTCAGCCTGCCGACACGCGCGCCAACATCCTGCGTTTTCAGGGAATCTGGCAGGCTGAAAGCCTGCCCCACTTCAAATCGCAAACTACTTCGTCGCGTCCTGTTCCTGAATCTTCGCATCATCCTGATGGCTGAAGTGATGGCAGAATTCATCGTAACGAGGCCAAAGTGCTGCCGGATCGAAATCGCGTTCTCCGACGCTTCGCAATTCTTCTCCGGAGGACAGCACTTTCTGAATCAGAGTATTCCGCTTCTTCAAAGACTCCTGCTGCATCAGGTCGTCTTCATCGCGATGGAAATATCGGCGACCATCGATCCACGTCTGCTCGCAGCGCGTGAAATTTGACAGCGGGTCACCGTTCCAGACCACGAAGTCCGCATGCTTGCCGGGTTCCAGAGTTCCCACCAGGTTGTCGATTCGCAGCTGCTTTGCCGGATTGAGCGTCACGAACTTCAGCGCCTCCTCCCTGGGCACACCGCCGTACTTGATCGCCTTGGCTGCTTCCTGATTCAGATGACGAGCCAGCTCGCCGTCGTCGGAGTTGAACGACACGACAATGCCCTGATTGTGCATCAGCGCACCGGCGTGATGAATCGCGCCAATGACTTCGAATTTGTATGCCCACCAGTCGGAGAACGCCGACGCCATCGCGCCGTGCTTCTCCATATCATTGGCGACCTTGTAGCCTTCCAGCATGTGCTGGAACGTCCCGATTGTGACGTCGTACT
>JANNGQ010000404.1:0-2637 GCA_031403975.1 Planctomycetota bacterium | reverse complement strand
CCAGGAAAGCCAGTCGAAAAACCATTGCCGGAGAGTTCCAGACACCTTTTTCAACTCGCCGCTGCGCAGGGCATGATGAAAGCGGAATCATTTGATCGCGATCCGGGCTGGGTGGGCGTTAATAATCGATCGGCGAGAACGATCGAGCCGGTCCGGATCCGTCAGGACTTTGGGTTTAGTCCCGATACCGCTCATGCCGACGTCGGAACAGCGAAAGCAATGGGAGAAATGGGAGGCTTCATTACGCCGGCCGGCGAGGTCGCGTTTTACGGCAAAGCCATCGAGCCAACATTGATCGAACAATCGCTGAGTGCATCGGGGACGATGGCCATCGCTCCAGGCGGGACTCATCTGCTGCTGGGATTTTTCAACTCCGGAAGCGTGAATGAGTGGCGGACTCCCAACACGGTCGCCATCCGGCTCAATGGCCGCGGCGAGAACTTTTTCGCCTATGTGGAATACTGCACGTCGAAGTGGAGGGCCGGAGGAGACACAACGCCTTTTCCTTCCGTGACTGATCCGGACACCGGCCGCTGGAATCTGATCGGATTTCCCTGCAATCAGAGTTTCCGATGGACTCTGAACTACGATCCGACGGGGAACGACGGTCAAGGTGTAGTGACGGCGACGATCGGCGAGCACACGGCTGTCTGCAATCTGGACGTGTCGCACAAGCAGGACAGCGCGACGTTCACGCACTTCGGCATCATCAACGTCATGAAAAGCGCAGACAGCGGCTCGGAAGTCTGGTTTGACAATGTCACCGTCAATGGCAGCAAGGAGGAGACATTCTCCCGGGATCCGAAGTGGGAGGCCCGGAACAACCGGGCGACCTATGAGACACGGATCGTCCGACCTCGATTCGATTTTGGCTTCAGCGACACGAATTTCGCAGAAGGTGCGGCACCGGGAGAACTGGGAGGCCAGGTCTTCCGCGGAGATTGTCGATATCCGGAAAAGATGGCCTGCTACGGTGACAGGATCGGGCCGCTGACACTCGAACAGCCGCTGAGAGCCTCGGGTAGGCTGACGATGAGACGAGGCGTGAGTGACAGCACGACGCTGTTCGGATTCTACAACTCGGACGAAAGCATGCGGTGCAATGAGTCACAGAGCAACGGGCTCCCGGAAAGTGTCGTCGGGATTCATATCGAGGGGCCGAGCAGCGAGGGTTTCTTCTTTTATCCTGTATTGCGAAACAAAGCCGGCGGAAGTCAGTTCGGCGCTCCGCGGGAGTTCCCGGCGATCCGGCCTGACGGGCAGAGTCATAACTGGAGCATGAGCTACGACCCGGAAGGCGCAGATGGGAAAGGTCGAATCACTGTGACGCTCGATGAACGGTCGAACACGTTTGATTTCAACGCCGGAGACAAGGAACGCGGAACGACGTTCGACCGGTTCGGAATCGTCACTTCGTGGATCGACGGCAACAGTCAGGACGTCTACTGGGATGATATTTCGTACACAGTCAGGCAAAAGTGAACATGAGATTCCCCGTAACGACGATTCCCAGCCGCGCAGGGCACCGCTGCGTCTTGTTCTTCCTGGCAGTCATTTCTTGTCTGCTGCTCAGTCCAGACATCTCCCCTGCCCAGTCCAGCGACTGGAAGCTGGTCTGGAGTGATGAGTTCGACGGTTCGGCGCTCGATTTCAGCAAATGGGAGATCGAAGTCAACGCATTCGGCGGCGGGAATAATGAATTGCAGATCTACACCGATCGCAGAGAGAACGTCCGGGTTGAAAGAGGAAATCTGGTGATCGAGGCACGCCGGGACAATCACGAAATCACAGGAACCGCACGGGAGTATTCATCAGGCCGCATCCGCAGCAAGCGAAGAGGCGACTGGAAGTACGGCAAGTTCGAAGTCCGCGCCCGATTGCCGGCAGGGCAGGGCGTCTGGTCGGCGATCTGGATGATGCCAACCGAGAATGCCTACGGTACCTGGGCCTCGAGCGGGGAAATCGACATCATGGAGTTCAAAGGTCAGGAACCGAATGTGGTCTGGGGAACACTCCACTACGGCAAGCGGTGGCCGAACAATGCTCATACGAGCGATACGCTGAAACTGGACAAGGGCGACTTCACAGACGACTTCCACACGTTCGCGATCGAATGGGAAGAAGGCGTGATGCGCTGGTACGTCGACGGCCGGCTGTATCAGACTCAGAAAGAATGGAACTCCGACGGCGGCAAGTTCCCGGCACCGTTTGATCAGCCATTCCATATGATCCTTAACCTTGCGATCGGCGGCGGCTTCGTCGGCAACCCGGATGGGACGACCGAGTTTCCGCAGCAATTGCTCGTGGATTTCGTGCGGGTGTCCCAACGAGACGGAGGCGTCTCGCCGCAGAAGTGATGTGAGACGCAACAATGGAGAACGAGCAGCAATGCCAGCATTTGCGCTGGACGATGTGTTCCACGTTTTTGTCGTGAATCTCGGTCGGTGATGTAGTCCAGGCGGCCTGAGTGCCGGACAATGCACACAGGAATTCCAGGTATCCGGAGCGTGAATCCAAACCGACTTGGTCACGAAAGAGAACAATGTCCCCGCAGTTCCTCAGATCATCGTTGTTGCCGTTTGTCATCGGTCTGCTGACGTGGTCCCGAACAGTCATCGCTCAGGACGCGGTCGTTGC
>JANNGQ010000403.1:0-1966 GCA_031403975.1 Planctomycetota bacterium | reverse complement strand
TGCTGCATTTCGGACTGCTCGAGATGATCGTGCTGGCATGGAGATGCGGCGGGCGGAATGTCCAGACCCTGATGAACCGGCCGATCTACTCGGCGTCGCTGAGTGAATTCTGGGGCCGGCGCTGGAACACAGCCTTCCGGGATTTTGCGCATGGGCAAGTCTTTCGCCCGATCTGTCGTCGATGGAATGCTCGGGCTGCAACAATTGCGAGTTTTGTGTTCTCGGGTCTGATTCATGAAATGGCGATTTCCGTTCCGGCTGGCGGTGGGTACGGGTTGCCGTTCGGCTACTTTGTGATTCAGGGAATCGGTGTGTCGATTGAACGAGCGGGCGTGAAGAGAGGATGGGCGCTGCGGTCCGGACTCAGTGGCTGGCTGTTTGCAGCGCTGTTTCTGATCCCTGGCGTGGGAATGCTGTTTCATCCTCCGTTTGTAAGGAACGTGATTGTTCCGATTGTTGAAGGAATCGCAGTGTTGGGATCCGGAGCATGAGCGGAATGGCGCAACCCCGATGGCACTCACTGTGTCGTCGATCAACACGAACCCGAAGCGTCAGTGTGGCACCGTGGCGCTATAATTCGCCTCGCTGACGCATCGGGTTGGTAAAGCAGGTGCCATTGAGCGACAGGTACCGGTGTCGGTTCCTGACACTGCGAGGGCGACAAGCGCGGTACCACTCACAAAACACAGACAAGCGAACTGCGACGAAAGGGCTGAAATGCTGACACTGGAGACGCTGATCGTGATTTCGGGAATTCTGCAGCTGGGGACGCTGCTGGCGAGTGCTCAAGTTCCGAAGGAGCTGAAGTTTCGGGAAGAATTGCCCAGGGTCAGTCCTCTGCTGAGGCACTGGATCCTGACGGCGGGAGGCTACATTGTGCTCGACCTTGTCGCATTCGGAATCCTTTCGCTTTTATTTGCGAAAGAGCTGGCATCAGGGCAGCCGCTCGCTCGCGGAGTCTGCGGGTTCATCAGTGTCTTCTGGGGAATCCGGCTGGTCATCCAGCTATTCGTGTTCGATGCGAAACCGTATCTGCGGAACTCGTTTCTGACGATCGGATATCACGCGCTGACGGTGGTCTTTGCGTGGCATACCGTCGTTTACGGATATGCGGCGTTTGCTCAGTAGCCTCGCCGACCATAGCGTGGCCCCGTCCGGCATCGCGGTGAATGATTTATTGCCGCGGTTTCGCGAAGTCCCTTCTCCCCAGGAAGGGGGAGAAGGTGGCCGATAGGCCGGATGAGCGACGGTCTTAAATTGGTTCAAGTAACAGATTCAAAAAAAGACATTTTTGAATTCCATTTTGGTGAAGTTTTGGCGGATGGTGACGCTTTCATCCTGCGGTGACGTCTTGGGGGCCAGCCCCCAAACCCCCGGGATTTTTGAGGCATGGCGCCGGTGTTCAATGAGATGTTTCTCTGATTCAAATGTTGGTGTTGATCTTCCAGTGTGATAGAATCCGGGTGCTTGATGAAACACAGAGAAGCTCTGCGGGGACGCAACTTTTTGAGGGATAGTCGAGTCGCCGGTGCGTCAATGGATGCATCGAGCACGTGTGGTGGTCGGTCATGTGCCGACCACCACTATTTCTTGTTCTGCGGCAACTGGCGTTGTCCGCCACAGTTCCTGTTTGCGGACCATGTCGTTCACGATGGTCAGCAGTTTTCTCATGCACGCCACCAGAGCAACCTTCTTCTCCTTGCCGCGTGCCACCAGTCGAACGTAGAACTTCCTGATGACCGGGTTGTGTCGAGTGGCCGCCAGCGCCGCCATGTACAGCACACGTCTCACTTGACCGCGGCCTCCGTAGATCGAACGAGTTCCCTTCTTCTGGCCCGACTCGTGGGCAATCGGAGCAACACCCGCAAGCTTGGCGATTTCTCCCCGGTTGAGGGTTCCCAGTTCCGGAAGATCACACAGCAATGTGGAGGTCGTCACGACACCGATCCCCGGAACGCTTTGAATG
>JANNGQ010000402.1:0-1987 GCA_031403975.1 Planctomycetota bacterium | reverse complement strand
CGGAGCGGCTCACGCGCATCTCCGTCGTAGCGTCGCTACCTCTGGCAAGCGGTGAGCTTTGGACGAGTCCGAAGTCGAGAATTTTCGGCGTCCCGTCGGAAGCGTGCTTGCCGAATCCCTTGCGGTAGTAGCCACCCTGCACATAATGAAAGCCGCGGGTGTCACCGCCGTTGTGGCCGGAATACACACGCCCCTTCTCGTCGATCTCGCAACCGAACGTGTTGCCTCCGCCTTCCGCAAAGACCTCGTAAATCTGACGCTCGGGATGATAGCGCCAGATCTGCTGGCCGAGCGTCCGCACGGGCTGATCGCGGCTGCCCGGTTTCTTCACCACGCCCGTGACCGTGCTGCCCTGAGCACCGTACAACCAGCCGTCGGGACCGAATCGCAGACTGTTGATCACGGAATGTGAGTCTTCAATTCCGAATCCTTCCAGCAGAACTTCCGGATCACCGTCCGGAACGTCGTCGCGGTTCCTGTCAGGGTAGAACAGCAGATACGGTGGATTCGTAACATACACGCCTCCCCGGCCGATCGCGAACGACGTGGCAATACTGAGTCCATCGACAAAGATTCCGTGCTTGTCATAGCTCCCGTCGCCGTCCGTGTCTTCATGAAGACTGATCCGGTCCGCTCCCTTGAAATGGTGGGGCGGCGCGGGAGGGACTTTGTCGTAGACGGTTCGCAGGAACGTATCGCGGCTGATCATCTTCAAACCGGCCGGATCAGGGTATTGACGATATTCCATGACCCACAAACGGCCTCGTTCGTCCCACGTCATGAACAAGGGCTGGGCGATATCGGGATCGCCGAGCACGAGTTGCACGGTCAGATCATCCGGCGTCTTAAAATGCGTTACGGCTTCGGCCGGGCTGAGCGGATCGGTGTCGCCTTTGCGGCGTGCCACGTATTTCTCAATGTCATCAACCGACTCGATTTCCTGATACACACCTTTCGCCGCAGCGTCTGGATTGCTGAGTGCCTGTGCGGGATCGAAGCCAAAGTCGGCCGGAGTTGCTGTGGCCCACGACGGATCGTCGCCCGGACGGTATTGCCAGATCCCTTCCAGTCGCAGCGCCTGCTTCGTGGCTGGATTCATGAGTATCGGCGGCGCGACGCTGAAATTCGGTCGTGGGTCATTCTGAAAAACACGGATGCCGACCGTCGCGTATTCGTCACCTTTCACAAGTGATGCATCGACAGCGAACTTTCCGCGTTCTCCCAGTCCGCTGCGGAACTGCGGTGGAAACGTCCCGGTGGTTCCGACGGCCTGACCGGCGACATAGGCGGACCTGGCGTCATCCAGGGCCTCGACAAACAGGATCAGCGGCTGATTGTCCCAATCTTTCGGAATCTTCACGAGGACGCGATACCATGAATATCCGTTGATCGGAGCGAGTTCGCCGGTGGGCACGCTGCGCCAGACTTCAGGGACAGTCTGAAGAGACCATTCGGCCGCGGTGGCTGTGGACAACAGTGCCAGGCAGACGGCAAGATACTCACCGGCGAGTCGAAGATGAACAGGCAGTGACGTCCGCATCATGGGCCAGCTTTCCGGAGGGAAGAAGTTTGAAGCGCTGCAAACAGGTCGCTTCGGGAGGATCCGGATTATTCCGTTTCTGCCGTTGAATGCCAGCAGCCGGAATGTCTGGCTAGACTGTTCACGGACAGGAATGAGACTATTCGTTTCTGTCCCACACTAACCCGATGCGTCAGTTTTGAAGTTGCGCATTTCGTCAGGGCTGGAAGCCCGGCACATCATCAGCCGGTGGCGTGAGCCACCGGAATACAGAAAACACAGCGATTCAGGCCTGAAGGGCCGACACAAGCGCCAGTGTGCCGGCCCTTCAGGCCTAGGGTTTTTGATACTCGTATACCGGTGGCTTACGCCACCGGCATGGGATATATCGGCCCTCCGGGCCTGAAACGCGCAACTTCAAAACGCGGTGCCTGGCCCAGGCTATCAGAATGGCTGGGCCGTTGGTCC
>JANNGQ010000401.1:0-6765 GCA_031403975.1 Planctomycetota bacterium | reverse complement strand
CAATCAGGACTCGTTCAGTCTGCTCAATGTGCATTTGGACAAACTGGACGTCAGTCCCGCGCTCAAACGATTGGCCGAACGGCTGCAGACCCGAGTGTAAGCCATCCGGCACCAACATCGTTCTGAATTTGTGCAGCATGCAGAAGTGTGTGTCTGTTATTTAGCGGCGGTCGTCGTAATTTCAATCGCATTACTTGATCATGGATTTCACGGATCGTACGGATAAATCGCACTGTGTTTATCCGCGGTCTCCGTGAAATCCGTGGTCAAAAACGATTTTCCTGTTCTGCGCCGGGTTGTGGGCCAAGCCAGCGCCAAGACTTCCTCAGGAGACGCACATGGCACCGATTCGAATCGCTGTACTGCTCATTTGTCTGGGTGCCGCTTCGCCGATGCTGCCTGCGGAAGAGACCTGGAAGGCGGGAGCTGCCAGGACGGTCATCACTCCCACTGTGCCGATGTGGATGTCGGGCTATGCCTCGCGCGACAAACCGGCCGACGGGACAATTCACGACCTTTGGGCCAAAGCGCTCGTGCTGGAAGATCCAAACGGTTCCCGCTTGATGCTGCTCAGTCTGGATCTGGTCGGTATCGACCGGAAGACATCGCAGCAGATCTGTCAGCGCGTGATGGAAGCTCATGACCTTGAGCGATCTCAGATTGCCGTCTCGACGTCGCATACGCATTCAGGTCCGGTCGTCGGATTGAACCTGATCACGATGTACGGGTTTGACGAACATAACCACAAGCTGGTTGAGGAGTACACTGCGTTTCTGATTGATGCAGTCGTCAGGGTTGCCGCCGAGGCCGTTTCGTCCCTCGCTCCCGCCGTCATCCGGACCGGGCAAGGCCAGGCGACGTTTGCCGTGAATCGTCGCAACAACCGTGAGGCGGATGTTCCGATGCTGCGCGAGGCCGGTCAGCTGGTCGGCCCTGTTGATCATGCGGCCCCGGCGCTGGCCGTGCGGGATCTCTCCGGGAACCTGAAGGCTGTGATGTTCGGCTACGCCTGTCACGCCACGGTTCTCAGCGGTATGCAGTGGTGCGGCGACTGGCCCGGATTCGCCCAACTGGAAATCGAAAAGAATCACCCCGGCGCGATTGCCGTCTTCTGGGCAGGCTGCGGAGCCGATCAGAACCCGCTGCCGAGACGAACTGTGGAAATCGCTCAAGCTTACGGGCAGCATCTGGCGGCGAGTATCGACAGGACTCTGCACAGCCCCATGCCGATGATCACCGGGTCACTCAGATCGGTGTATCGGGAAATCCCGCTCGCATTGGACGCACTTCCGACGAAAGAACAGATTGAAGCCGATCTGAAATCGGACGACGTCTATCGTGCGCGGCGCGCAGCGGGATTGCTGACGATTCTAAGTCGTGACGGAAAACTGTCGCAGACATATGAGTACCCCGTGCAGATGTGGGCGATCGGTGACGGTGTGCGGATGACATTTCTCGGCGGCGAGGTCGTCGTGGACTTCAGCCTGCGACTGAAATCCGAACTGTCCGGTCCCGCCAACTGGATTGCCGGCTACAGCAACGATGTCATGGCCTACATCCCCTCGAAGCGAGTGCTTGAAGAAGGCGGTTATGAAGGCGAAACCGCGATGGTCTATTACGGCTTGCCGACAAAGTGGTCGCCCGATGTTGAGGAGCATATCGTCAGGACGGCAAAGGAGCTCGATGCAGAACTGACGAAAGCGGAAGGCTCCGGAGTCACTGGAGAATGAATGACGGCAACGAATGCTTCTGAAACCCCGTCCGGACGATCCTTATCTTACGGCACTGATCCTGCGGTGAAGAATCGTGATCGCCGCATCAGCCGCAACGCGCTTGCGTCCGGTTACTTCAGGATTCGCAGAAAACCGGACCCTAGCGCGTGCTGCTTGATATGCACAGCCTCACAGACTTGTCGGGTCCATGAGTTCAACCGCGTTTCCGGACGAATCGCTGAGATAGACTGACCGAGTGCCGTCACGATGTGCCTTAAGCGCCGGATGGACGGTGGCCTTGTCCGAAACGAAAGCGATGTGCGGCGGGTGCTGGCCGGGAAGTACAAGCGCCAGATGCAGGTTCGAAAACTTCAGAAACGCCCAGGTGGAATCCTGATAAGCGATTTCACAGCGAAACGTCGTCGAATACCACTCCACCGCTTTCGAAATGTCCTCAACCGAGATCGCCACATGATGCAGTGTGTCCAGCTGATCCGGCATGTTTGAATTCCTGTTGATCGAGACTCTGATCGACGGGTGTCGAGCGGCCCTCATCTGATGGCTGCCTGTGTCCCCGTGCAATTATAGGCGCCGCGTCATGCGCGGCACAGGGAGACAGGTCACGAGCAATTATCAGATTGATGCTCATCCGGCAAAGAGGCGATCCCGCATTCCTGGTTCAAATGGCATAAATGCAGCGGCAGGACCTCATTCGCCCCTCCCGTTTGATGATGCCGACCGGATCGCCCTCAGAATCGTCAGAATTGCGCATGCCGAGTACTCCAATTCCTGTTGAGGCATCCAGTGAGACTGCGAACGGTGACGCATATTTGCAACAGCTGCGTCAACTTCCACCGGAAACGCGATCTCATGATTCAACCCATACGAATGCTGAATTCACTTGGCAGCATGTTCACCCGCCAAACCCCTCGCCAGCAGGCTGCTTTGGCGATGGCCCGGCTGGTTTCCCAGTGCGATATGCAGGCGTTGCCGTTCGACAAAGGTGTTCAGGAAAGTCGCCGTAAGGACGACACCCGGCATATATCGCTCGGCGTCTGGCTGGTGCCGCTCGCCGCCGATCTCCATCCTGACGACGCTGGTCTCGATACGGCGATCCAGGCCGTGACCTGCGATCTGAGGCGGCACGGAATCGGTATTCTGATGCCGTCGGAGTTGAAATGTAAGTCCCTGATCGTGGCCGTTGCGGACACTGACAACGTCTGGCGATTCTTCACAGGCGACGTTCAGCATCAGTCGTGCCGTCCCGGCGGATGGTTCCATGTCGGCGTGAACATCGACGGAATCTGGAAACCGGCGGAACATCAGACCGTCGCGTTTCGTCATTGCATCGAGAATTCGTTCAGGGCGTAGCGATACGTTTTCTCGACGCCCGCTGAAGCCATATTGGCTCACGACGGTATGGCAGGTTTGGTGGTCGTGGAGTGCGTGGCAGCCATCGAAACGGTGCAGGCGTTGTTCGATCATCCTGTTCCTGCCCCTTGACGCACACTGGAATTCCCGCCGACCGAGCGGCGGATCAACAGTAGGATGGGCCCCAACTGTGCTCGACGCGATTTCCAGACGGAATCGACAGACTGCACTGGATGTAAAATTGTCAATCGTTGTAACATCTGCAGAATCTGCCGGAGTTTCGAGGCCATCGCACTGCGGAGTCACTGGATTGGAACTGCGGACGCAAGTCGTGACGCAGAAATATGTTAGGATCATTGTGAGAATCAAGGACGGACCCAGAGACTGAACTGGTTCGGCATTTGCTGCCGGTGTCTTTGGCGAAAGGAATCGCCGCCACGGTCGGTCCGGGGGCCATGCCCTCTAAGCAAACTTGACCAATGCCAATCGGAAACTGACGACTCAAGACAACTCAAACGCACAGGATGAGCATGGACGCTCTGAAATTGCGACGCGCGGCACTACTCCCGTGTTTGACCGTGTTTGTATTGCTGCCTGGTGCTTCCAGCACAGCACGTGCGGCGACCTATCAGACCGTCAATTTCTCCGTCACCGCCGATCGGCCGGATGTCGCAGAACAGATTGGTCGGGCTGCGGAAGTCTATCGCCGGCAGCTTGCCATTTTCTGGCTCGGCAAGGCCTTGCCCAATTGGAGTCGTCCCTGTCGGATTTCTGTTCGCGAAGGTGCACTGGGAGCGGGCGGGCAGACCACGTTTCAATTCACGGGGGGCGAAGTACTCAACTGGCGAATGCAGCTTCAGGGGACTCTGGAACGGATTCTGGATTCTGTCCTGCCGCATGAGATCAATCACACGATTTTCGCTTGCCACTTCCGCCGACCGCTGCCCCGTTGGGCTGACGAAGGGGCGGCGACTCTGTTTGAGCACCGATCCGAACAGCTAAAACAGCTCGCGTTGCTGAACGATGTCGTCCATAGCAGGCATGAACTGATCTCACTGCGTGACCTGTTATCGATGAAGGAGTATCCCAAGGGGCAGCGTCCGATGCTGACACTGTATGCTCAGGGATATGCCCTGGCCGATTTCCTGGTGCAGCAGAGGGGACGTCAGGCATATCTCAAATTCATCTCGGACGGAGAACGAAGCGGCTGGGAACAGGCGATCCGGACAAACTTCGACCATGAAGGCATTGAATCGCTCGAACGCAACTGGCGAGGCTGGGTGCTGGCCGGGATGCCTAAACTGACGCTGCCGCGTGAGCAGATGCTGGCCGCGACTTCGATGCCGGATGATGGTCTGCCCCAGGAGACTGCTCGTCCCGAAATACCAGTAGCCGATAACGGACAACAGTCAGAATCCAACGGAAGGCGACGGTCGCCACAAGGCTCCACCGTTCGCTCTCAGAGCCCTGATCTGATGCCGACTCCGGATTCGTCCGCGGCTGCAGCTCCCGACCGCAATGCTCGGTCCGCAGCTCCTGTTTCTGCAGAATTCCGCACTGCCGCGCCGGCAGTACCGCGGCGATCTTCCTTCGAAGCTCCGATACCACAGCAAAAGAACACCGGCCGGGCAGGAGATGCCGTGTTCTTTGACGAGCAGCCGTTTCCGCCGTCCGGTAAACCAGCCACAGTTCCGGACGGGTCACAAGGATTCAGTCAGGCCGACGAAGATCGGCTGTTCGGCATGTCATCCGCACCGGCATCAATGGAGCAAACAACGCTTGTCATCGCGTCGCCACCACCCGACAGCCGTTTTTTTAATGAAAGCAATGCGGGAGTGTTTGAGCTCAGTGGAGTCCTCCTTCCCGGGGAACGAAACAAGTTATCCGGCGGCACGCCGCAGTGGGCCGGATTTCCAGGGCAGAAGAAGTTGTTCTGACTTCATGCACAGGGAGTGATCCGTGTCGTGTTCCTCAGACACTGGTCATTCTCGCGACCGCTGTTCTCCTCCTGACAGCGATCGTATTCCTGCTGTTGCCCTCGTTCCCGACGGGCGAGTCATCGACACCCGCAACGATGACTCGCCCGCTTTCCATTCCGCACTCGTTGGACGCCCGGCCGGAGGAATTCGTGAATTGCGGCAATGACGCAAACACGGAGTATCCGCGATCGTGCCAGGGTTGTGTTTGTCGGCGCGGATGCAGAATTTGCATTTGGAATGCCCAACGGAAAGGCTCATCACGCGGAGCGTAATGGTTACAAAGTAGCCGTCTCGCGCCGCAGAGACGAGCCTTGATTCTCCGGCGTCATCGGCCACAGGTGGTCATCCCGGGGCACCGATGCCATGCAAGTCATGAATGCGGGCCCGGGAGGGCAACGCCGTGAACGATTTATCGCCGTGAAAGGTTTATCGCCATGTTTTCGAGGGTATTCGCAAAGCCCCTTCTCCCCCTGCCAGGGAAGGTGGCCGACAGGCCGGATGAGGGGGTTTCCTGCGATTCTGCTCGTCAAAAATCCTTCACAGCGTTCCCGGGCGGGGCGAAAACAGGCTTTCACTCGATAACTGCAAGGCGGACGCGCGATCCGCTTCCGCGAGCACGCGGACGTCGTCGCGAATCAGGGATTTCCCTGTTTGATGATGGGCTTCATTTCACCCGAACCATATCGCTCCGCACCTCCTCCGCCAACGCCGCGGAACTCGTATCTCCAGACGTTGTTCTTGATCTGCCCTTTGCATTCGAACCAACGCGCGACGGCCGTAGGTTCCTTCAACAACAGCAGATCGCGCTGGATCACGCCGAAGACGAAGGACTGAACGGATCCGTTAAGGCACCGCTCCGGCGTGACGACTGGCTTTGGGATCACCGGCGGCGTAGATCATCCCCGTGCTGTGTTCAAGGACGATCATTACCGGGTTCCCGATGGGGCCAGCCGTTGTCCCTATGATGTGGCCCCGACCGGCTAAGTCCTGTTGCACTTTTGCCGCCGTTTCTTCGTTGACCTTCAGTTCGCCGCGGCCTACGAATGCCATACTGCGGTCTGGATTGGGATTGAACGAATCCTGATGGTGATTCATATGAAATCGCGGCGCAGTGACGGCGTCTTTGGGCATCATGCCGAAGTCGATGTGATTGAGCAGCACGTTCAGCGTCGTTTGATCCTGCAGGTCACCTCCGGCCACGCTGATGGCGATCACCGGCAGTCCGTCTTTCAGGACCAGCGTCGGAGTCAACGTAATTCGAGGACGTTTACCGGCTTCGACTCGGTTCGGATGATTCGGAGCGGTGTTCAGACTGCGGACACGATTACCCGTGTTGACTCCGTTCGGGCCGGGTGTGTTCGTCAGCATGTTGCAGCTCGGCGTCGCTGCGACGACGTTGCCCCAGCGATCCGCCACAACGCAGGTCGTGGTGTCCTGCTTTGGAATCTTGATCAATTCATCTGCGGGTTCGGCATCAGGTTTCAATGCTCGCATTCCAAAAGGATCGCCCGGTCTGCGATCCATGGAGGCCACTCGACGATCAATCAGTGAACGGCGGATCTGCGTGTAGTCATCGGAGAGCAGCTCGGTCATCGGGACTTTTGAAAAGCGAGGATCCGCATAGTACTCATCACGGTCGGCGTATCCCAGTTTCATCGCTTCGGTGACCACATGAATGGTGTCCGCAGTCAGATGCCCCATGC
>JANNGQ010000400.1:0-3264 GCA_031403975.1 Planctomycetota bacterium | reverse complement strand
CGGCATGCAGTTCCTTATTACGACTTTGCTGATGCTGCTGGTGGGCGGTGCGCTGGCATTGGCGGTCCGTTGGCAACTGGCGTATCCGTGGGACCATATGCCGGTGATCGGCCAGCTGTTCGGACTCTTCCGCAGTGAAGGCGGACAGATCAGTCCTGAGTTCTACACCATGCTCTTCACGATGCATGCGACGGTGATGATCTTCCTCGTGATCATCCCGATTCTGGCCGGAGCCTTCGGGAACTTCCTGATCCCGCTGCAGATCGGCGCGGACGACATGGCGTTTCCGGCGCTGAACATGATGAGTTACTGGTTTATGTGGCCGGCAATTCTGTGCTTTTTCGGCAGTTTTGTCGTCGGCGGAGCGACGGCCGGGCCCGCCGGTGGCTGGACCAGCTATCCTCTGCTGAGCGACCTGCCGCAGGCGGCACCGGGATCAGGGCATGCTCAGACGTTGTGGCTGATCGGACTGACAATGGTCGGAGTGTCGTCGATGATGGGGTCGGTGAATTACATGACGACCATCATCAACATGCGCGCTCCCGGTATGACGCTGTTCCGAATGCCGCTGACAATCTGGTCGATGTTTATCACGGCCATCCTGCAGGCATTCGCTCTGCCGGTGCTGACGGCCGCCGGCTTTATGCTGGTGTTCGACCGGTTGAATTCCCTGCCCCTGCTGAACACAGACATTCATTCGGTGTTTTTCATACCGGCCGGAGTGATCGTCAACAACGCCGCGCCGACCGTGGGAGGCGGGCAGCCTTTGTTGTGGCAGCACCTGTTCTGGTTCTATTCACATCCCGCCGTTTACATCATGCTGCTGCCCGCGATGGGCATGGTTTCCGACATGCTCTCCTGCATGTGCCGCAAGCCGGTGTTTGGTTACAAGCCGATGGTGTTTTCGATGGCGGCAATTGCCGGGCTGGGCTTCATCGTGTGGGGCCATCACATGTTTACCAGCGGCATGAATCCAGCGCTGGGCATGACGTTCATGACATCAACGATGATGATTGCACTGCCGTCGGCAATCAAAGTGTTCAACTGGATCGGCACGATCTGGGACGGCAAGCTGCAGTTCAACGGTGTCCTGCTGAACTGCTGCGGCTTCGTGGCCATGTTCATTGTGGGCGGGCTGAGCGGGATCTTCATGGCGGCGGTTCCCGTCGACATCTATTTCCACGACACCTATTTCATCGTCGCTCACTTCCACTATGTGCTGTTCGGGTCGACTCTGTTCGGCGTCTTCGCAGCCATTCAGTTCTGGTTTCCCAAAATGTGGGGCCGGCTGATGAATGACACCGTCCAGAAATGGCATTTTGCTCTCACATTCATCGGATTCAACGGCACGTTCTTCCCGATGCACTTGCTGGGGATTGCTGGAATGCCTCGTCGGTATGCCGACCCGTCGCTGCACGGATACCTCGAACATCTGATGCCGATGAACGTCGTGATCACCTGGTTCGCCATCCTGATGGGCTGTGCTCAACTGCTGCTGATCGGCAACTTTTTCTACAGCATTTTTCGCGGCAAAAAGGTCGGACGAAATCCGTGGGGAGCGAACGGGCTGGAATGGTCAGCTCCGTCACCACCTGGTCACGGCAATTTCGATGTGCCTCCGGTCTGCTACCGCGGCCCCTATGAATACTCGTCGCCGGACGCTGAGCTGCTGGAACAGGATTATATTCTGCAGACGTGTCCGCCCCCGGCTGGTTCATTGCGAGCCATTTCACACGCTCATTGAACTGAGATTATCTGCCGTCCCGAAAGTGTTCTCGTGTCCGATCTGCATGAAACCATCCATCCGACTGTCCGGAAGTTTGCCACTGCGACCTGCGTGGTGGCCCTTCTTCCGATCAGCATGGGCGCGCTCGTGACGACGCTGGGAGCCGGGATGGCATTTGCCGACTGGCCGTCGTCCGATGGCCAGAACATGCTGCTGTATCCCTGGTTCCGGGACTTCAGGGCTGACCCTGAAAAATTTGTTGAACATGGACACCGCCTCGCCGGAGTGCTCATCGGACTGGTCAGCATCGGATTGTTTACTGCGGCAATGCTTCAGGAACGCCGGTGGGTGAAACTGTTTGCCGCCGTGATTCTTGTGAGTGTTGTTTTGCAGGGAGCAATCGGCGGAGCCAGAGTTCTGTTCAATGAGCGAAATCTGGCGATGACTCACAGCCTGACAGGCGGGGCGTTCTTCAGTCTCTGCATCGTGTTTCGGATGCTCTGCTCGGTCAGTATGCCGATGTGGAAGCAGCAGCGGGATCGCCGCGTGACTCCGCTGGCGGCCGCGATTGTGGCCGTTGCTCCGTTTGTCGTGGCAGGGCAGTATCTGCTCGGAAGCCTGCTGCGGCACTTTCACCGGATGCTGGATGAGCACCTGATCGGTGCGGCCGTCGTGAGTCTTGTCGGATGCAGTGCTGCGATTTGTCTGCTTCGGTCGGAAAGCACGTTGCTGCGAAGGTGCGGACTGGCGATTGCGTCGGTACTCATTCTGCAGCTGATGTTGGGAGCGGGTTCTTATCTGACTCGTTTCGGGATGCCGCAGATCGGTTATGTCGCCACGATCGGTTCGGCATCGCAGGCGGTTGTCTGTTCTTTGCACACAGTGTTCGGAATGCTGCTGCTGGCGTCCACGATTGTCGGATCAGTTTCGTTGTTGACGTTGTACCGAGCTGGTGTTTTGCCGGGACTTCGTCTTGATCTGCCGGCTCTTGGAGATCGGGGGACGGCTGCATGAGTACCGCTTCACCGATTTCTGTGAGACCGCTGAATTCTGCTGAGTCTGTCGTGGCTGAGGCATCTTGCCTCAGTTGTGAGGCGGGTCGCCTCAACGGCGTTCTTCAACGGCTGTCCGATTATCGCCAGATGTCCCGCCCGCGGATCATGGTCATGTCGGCTGCGGCTGTGGTTTCCGGATTCCTGCTCGCATCGCCGATCATCGTTGCATGGCCCGCCATGGCGGTGGCTGTAGCCGGCATCTGCTGTCTGGTCGCGGCGTCGAGCGTTCTGAATCAGGTGATCGAAGCCCGCACGGATCGGGCGATGAATCGCACCGCCGACAGGCCGGTCGCCAGCGGCAGACTTTCACGTCTGGAAGCCGCTGCATTGGGCGGACTGCTGTCCATTACTGGAGCCCTGCTTCTGGCAGGTTATGTGAACGGGCTGACCAGCGTTGCTGCATTCCTGACGATGCTGACCTATGTGCTGCTCTATACGCCTCTCAAGAGGATGACATCACTTTGCACGACGATCGGTGCAGTC
>JANNGQ010000399.1:0-5045 GCA_031403975.1 Planctomycetota bacterium | reverse complement strand
TGTACGGCCAGGCACTGGCACTGTACTGAGTCGGATAGCTCACCGCGGCTGAGTTCGGATACTGAGCATACGACGGCCACGCATGTTGTGGCAGGTGTGGGTTGTTAAAACTGGTCGGAGCATAGCCCGACGGCGACGGTGCCATTCCCGGGTCCATTCCCATGCCTGGCTGCATTCCGCCTGGCATGTATCCGGCCGGCATCATCTGCGGCTGTCCCGCGGCCATCTGCATCGCTCCGGGAGCGTAGGCAGTCTGCGAGATCGGACCAGACACTTGCAGCTGATTGTTCACGCCCTGCACACCGGGAATCTGCGACACAGCAGCGGAAGCTGCCTGACGCTGACCCAACGTTGAGACATCACCGGCGAGGGTGGCAATTCCGTTGTTGAAGCGGATCTCAAGGTCGTAACCGACCAATCCCGCCTGCGACAATGAGTCGGCAATCTGCTGAGCCACAGCCTGATTGTTCGTGGGCTGTTCGGCTGCCGGGATCTCAGCACTGACGCGCTGAATTGAAGGCCTGGCCTCGGCGGCCTGGAACGCCGCCGCCTGAGTCACTCGTGATCCACGAGTATCAGCCGTTCGCGTTGCCGACGCCCTTTCGACCTGATCACGGCCGGGTGGCACAAATCGCAGGTTGTTTTCCACTCGCTGAATACCCGGCACTGTGCCGGCAATCCGCTGAGCCAGAGCACGCTGGCTGGCTTCGCTGACTTTGCCGTCCAGAATGGCAACGCCGTCCCGGACTTCAATTTCAATGTCGGTTCCGCGGACATTCGCGCTCTGCAGTGCAGAGGCGACTTCGTCGGCCTGAACCTGGTTGCGTTCTTTTTCGGCCGAGCCGGAGAACGGCGTTCTGATCCGACCGCCAAGAAACCCGTCCGCGCTGGCGGCGACCGGACTGGCCGCCAGGACTCCCAGCACGAGTAACCACTTACCGTACTTTCGCATGAAAGTTCTCCTCCGTGAGGTACCTTCCGATCCGGACCGCACTCGTTCTGCTGAGAAACCGTCCCGGTGGTTCGTAATCAAGACATCTCTGACGCTGACTGCTTCCAGGGGACGAATCCACCGGAACAAAGGACTGCGTCATCCCGCCTCGCATCGGCGCAACAGAATGACTCAATCGTTTCATCGGTCCTGTCGTGCCGTCTGGATAAACAAATCTGTTTTTTTGGGCCGTAACGATTGACGCGATCGGCGCGGATGTCCGATCCCGGAAAGGTCTCCGCGAAACTGCGCGACACAGCGGAGTAAAAACCGGCAGATGCTGCCGCAGCATTGGTCATCGGTTTGACAGCCGTTCGTGCCACGGGCATAACGTGCACGTTCTTTGTGATGCATGGGAACTGGCGGTTTACCGCAAGAGGATGAACAATGGCCAAACCAGACCCTGAACAGTCGTGGAACGCTGTGCTGTCGACAATCCGGACGGCGCAGACTTGCTGCGAACAGTGGATGGTTCGCGGCAAGCTGACCAAAGTCCAGGCCGCGGAACTCGGCAGCGAACTTCAGTCGCAGTATGAGTCGTCTTCCATGGCTGCCAGTACTGGCGCTTCGCTGCCGCGGATGCCGGGATTTCTGCCGCTGCAGATCACCGAGACGCCTGGCATTCGCGGGTACCGCGCGGGGATGTTTGTGGCCCAGATGCTGCTTGATCTGCGGACTCGCGGAAAGATCTCACTGGCTCAGTTTCATGCCTTGCAGGCGGACGCAGACGAACGTCTGATGGCCGTGCGGAGAATCCTGGTGAGCGAAGGAATTCTCGAATCCGTGTTGTCCGGTCAGTGCATCACAACGGTTCCCCGTCCGGTGCAGGCAGTTGCCGCTCAAGCACCAGGTGATCCTGCAGCAGAGCGGCGCGACGCACCTTCCGATCGACCGCAACCCGTCATCGAACCTGCCGTGCCCGCGAAACCGCGGCGCAACATTGTGGAGATCATTCTGGATCCTCGCAGCATCCAGTGTCTGCTCGGTCTGGGCGGCGCGCTGATGGTGGTCGGCCTCGTGATTCTGCTGTGGGTCAACAACTACTTCACGCCGCCCGTGATGGCCAGCCTCATGGCGCTGAGCAATATCGCGATGCTGAGCGCCGGTCTGGCCACAATCCGGTTCACTCGATATCAGCTCGCAGGCAAAGCACTGGCCCTGCTGTCGTGTCTCGTGATGCCTCTGAATCTATGGTGCTGCCATGCCAATAATCTGATCACAATTGACGGTCATCTGTGGGTGGCTGCAGTGGTCATCAGCGCGCTCTATGCAGCAGCGGCGTATGTTCTGAAGGACGAACTGTTTGTTTATGTGTTCAGCGCCGGAGTGGCACTGACGGGATTGCTGAGGCGGTCACGAATCTGAAATGCACGGCGGTAGTGGTTGTTGCTGAGCGGAAGCTTCGAGAGGCGTCATATAATCGAGGCAGCGTCGAGGTCGGTTATTGATAAGACGTTCGACTCGACGCACCTGATGACCGGTGACAGTGTTAAGCGGAGTTCCTTTGGGAAAGTACTGTCGGATTAAGCCATTTGTGTTTTCATTGGTACCGCGCTGGTATGGACAGCCCGGTCGTGCAAAGAATAGCCGTGCCCGATGGGCTTTGGCAACCTGATGGCACGAAGCAAACTCAGTTCCGTTGTCGAATGTCATCGATCTCACCGGCTGGTGCGGTGTTTTCTGCAGTCGCTGATTCAGACGGTGTGCGACATGATCCGCATTCTTGGACTCAATCTTCTCCATGGTCAGCAGGCGAGTCGCGCGGTCAACCATCGTGACGATTCCGCCTGTGCCTGGCGGGCCGAGGACCGTGTCGCCTTCAAGGTCGCCATGACGTCCGCGCTGTTCGATGATCTCAGGCCGACTGGAGATCCGCTGATTTTCGGGCCGAGGCGGCGTTTTTCGCCGCACAGGAGCCTTCCCGCGTCGCCGAAGGTGGCCTTTCCACATGGCCTGGTGCTCATCCTGCCGGATCCATGTGTAGATTGTTGTGGCGGAAACCCAATGTGTCGGGTCAGTTGGAAAGTGGCGCCGCTGCCAACCACATATCTGATCTGGAGACCAGTCCTTGTGCAGACCTCCCTGAACGGCACCGCGGATCTGCGGACGATCCATTTTCCGTTCGAGAGGACGGTCCTTCCTCCGCTGACCGGATTTGTGATGTGCCTTCGCAGCATAGTACTGTCCCTCGTCCGAGCTGTTCCGTTTCAACTCACGAGAGATCACCGAAGCATGCCGGTTCACCATCTCGGAAATCGCCGCCTGACTGAATCCTCGCGACCTCAGATAAGCTATCCGGTCACGTTCTTCCAACGTAAGATGCCTTGCCATCGCCGGGACTCCGTTCCCAAAGGATCAGCTTTAGACACTGTCCTTGGTAACTCCCGGCATGGCTTCTCTGGAAGACCAATCTCATTCACCACCCTTACGGGCATTCCGTGCATCTCAGTTTTGTGACCGCCTGATTCTTGCCGACTTGCCGCCGTCACCGCAGCGATTCTGGGAGATTGCATCTCCTGCGACGCTGCTGGTCGTGCTGGGACTGATCTCCATTCATCTGGAGCGGGCGTTTCATCCGGGCGAAGGGCCCTTCAGCCGCAGTCGGTTCGGAATGGCCTTCTTCTGGTCGGGACATGTGCAGCTGGCCGCCGGACTTGTACTGGTCCTGGGAGCCCAGGTGGCCGGGGACTGGATGTATCAGATCTGGTTTCGATCGCTGTACGAATCGTTGAGAGCGACCCCGTCCCCGATCTGTGACCGGATGGCCTGGCTGGCTCTGCTGCTGGTCGCCGCCGGAACGTATGCCTACGTCTATTCCGATCTTGTCGTTCGCAGGAAGGGCATATTCGTGCATGTGGCCGCGTTCACGCTGTTGTGGGCGGAAGTGCTGATCATCCAGTTGCTCAATCTGGAGGTCGGGATCAATGCGATCATTGCCATTCTGGCTGTGACGTCATTGCTGGTTCACATTTCGCAGCTATTCGTCCAGGCCGGAACCACGTACACGCGATCGTTTCCGCTGTTCGGTCTGTTGCTGGGTCTGCTGCCGGTCCTGATGGGTGTGTTCGTCTTTCTGGATCACTTTGGACTGCAGGCCGTCTGGATCAATGAACCGCCTCGCTGGGAATTCGTCGGCGCGATGGTGCTGACGGCCGTGGCGTCGCGTCTCGGCGCGTTCACCTGTCGCAAGGATTCCAGTCTGCTGATGACATGGTATTTCTTTGCTGCGGGTGCCGCGGTCATGGTGGGAGCCGTCGCTGCGCTGGCGGCACTGGGGCTGAATCGATGGCAGAGCCACGGTCCGATCATGATGCTGATTCCGATTGCGTATCTGATCGCTGCCAGGCTTTACGGAGACCATTCCTCCGCCAGGCCGCTGCGGCTGGTGGCTCACGCTTCCGCGGCCGTAATGGTGGTCTCGTCGCTGGCGTCGGGGTTCCAGAGCTTCGGGGATGCGGCCGACGTTCGTCCGCTGAACCTGTCGCTGGCTCTGTTTTTTGCCGAGGGCGCGGTGTTCTATGGGCTGGCCACATTTTTTCGGCGGCAGGTCTGGTGTGTCTATCTTTCCAGCCTCATGGCCTGCGCAGCGTTCTGGCAGTTGCTGGCTTTCGCGGACGTCGGGACGCAGACCTATATTCTCGTGTTTGCCGTCACCGGACTGCTGATGCTGCTGGCGTACCGGCTGGCACTGCTGGAAAAAACGCAGGCGGCTCCGCTGGCCGAAGCTCTGTTTCAAGCCTCCAACGCCGTGCTCAGCCTCGCGTTTGTTTCGTCGGTGTTTTACAGTCTCAGCCGGATCGCCCGCGAAGAGTTGACGGTTCCGTCCGCTGAGACACTGATCCATTGGGGATTCGCAGGGTTCTGTTTCGCAATGCTGGTGATCAGTCTCCTTGCCCAATTTGTAACGCAGCATCCGTCGGGCCGACGCTGGTATTTCGTGACTTCTGTCGCGCAGGCAGCCGTTCTGCTGCTGGCGGTCCACAAGCTGATCGATCTGAATCCCTGGCAGCAGGTGGAACTCTTTGCTGTCATCATCGGACTGGGCCTGTTGGTG
>JANNGQ010000398.1:0-3059 GCA_031403975.1 Planctomycetota bacterium | reverse complement strand
CGGCGTGTCGGCATGGCGCGCCGCCAGCACGATCGTAATGATGCACAGATGTAGTCCGCATCACGGAAGACTGTCAGTCGCATTTTCTTGCTGATGCCGTCATCGCTGCCGATCGACACTTCCACCCATTCGGCACTGCGGGACGCATTTTTCTGGGACGCTCGTACCAAGCCTTCGACTTTTTCAATCGCTGCAGGGATCGGTCCCTCACCAGCAGTATCAGGATCGATCTTGTTCAGCCGGAGCAGGCCTTTCAGTTCACCAATTCTTACCAGCGATTGGGTCGCTCGTTCCACGGATTCGGCAAGTTTGTGGTTGAGGTCCAGATTCGTGTCTTCCAGTTGACGGCGCAGCGCAATATCAGCACTGCGCTGGTCTCGCAGCCGCTTGATTTCATCTCGTGAATCGGTTGTTTCCGTGATCCGGGCCTGGGCTTCCTGCTGGGCAACCGCGAGGTCCGCGAGATGCTTGTCCCGCTGCTGTTCCGCAAGTGTCAGACCGGTCAGGGCCTGCTGCAGGTTGGTTTCCTGCTTAGTCACACTGCCTTCAGCCGTTTCAGCTCGTAACTTCGCGGCGGCGAGGTCCGCTGTCAGAGTTTGTTCCACCGCCAGCTTGGCACCCTGCAAATCGTCGTAATTCCGCTGAAGATCTGCCAGCTTGTCCTGGGCGGCAACAGCTTTGCCCTTCCAGCCGGCCTGGAATGAATAAACGGCTCCGGCAAAGCACATAAAACACAGGCTGAACACCAGCTGTGCCACGATCACAATCTTTGCCACGACGTTATTCATTGAGCTGCTCCGAACAAGCCTGAGCCAATATCAAAGTTGTACCGGGTCGATCTGTCATTTCGTTGTCGCCGAAGTCGTGAGACATCCGGCGGAATGATCGGCCAGCCTCCGAATCCTCACGAATCCGGCGACAGTCGTTACTTGGTTCCATCGTACTCGATTGGCGGAACTTTCTGTCCATCGAGCTGCGCCTGACGGTCTTTCAGTCCTTTGTTCTCAATCTCCAGCCGGACGAGTCGGTCGGTCAGATCCCGCCGAACCGAATCCAACCGAAACAGGTCCGTCCGAGCTTCTTCCAGTTCATGCTGCAGCCGCAGGACATCCGTTCGTCGAGAGGCCGTTTCTTCACGGACAGCCAGCGACGCCACGGAGAGTGTCTGCACATCTTCGGAGAGTTTCTGCAGATCCCTGCTGAGCTTCGGCGATACGTCGTCCTTCAACACATTCAGTCGAGCCATCACGGCGGCTTCATCCTGCTGCTGAGCCACAGCAAAGTCTGCCGCCTTCTTGTCGTTCTCCGCCTTCTCAGTTACCAGCGGACCAGTCTGCACAGTCAGGTAATTCTTCAGATCCTGATGGGCTTTGATCAGTGCCTGGTATGGTGAGTCGAATGAGCCGCTCGTGCTCTTGTCACCGAAGCGTTTCGTGACCGTCCATTTCGGCGTTTCGCCCGTGGTTCGCTCGAATGTGAAGTTTCGCATTGCCGGCGTGTTCATTTCCGATGTCAGATCGGGATGCACGAAAAACGTCGCCAACGCGGCTCCCATCATGCACACAGACACGACAGTGATGAACACTGCAAAAATCTTGAAAACACTGCTCTTCATTTGGGCCACTCACCCCGAAACGGGAGACGCGGACAGAGCCGGAAAAGTCCAGCCATTGCAGCCAGACTATCAGATCCGAGTATGAGAAACTGTGCAAAAAACAGAGTCAAACACAAACCCGTCCCAATGGACCGAATCTGCAAAGACTACGCACGCCATGCTGCCCCCGGACCGCGCAGACGGACGGCTGAACTGACTATCGGCCTTCGCCGATGCCTCTCCTGTCCACGGACTGGGATTCCGGTCACCAAACGTTAACGTCGAATCCCAGTAGACCGATACATCCCATACAGTCCGGACAGATGGACCCGACAACGCGCGCCATCACTGACATTTTGTTCACACTCAGCCCGAGACACCGCGTGTCGACTGACAACCATCCTCGAATCTGGCCCGGCAAGCCTTACCCTCTTGGAGCCTCCTGGGACGGCGGCGGCGTCAACTTTGCATTGTTTTCCGAGCACGCAGCTCAGGTCGTGCTGTGTCTTTTTGATGCGGCAACTGACCGCACGGAGAGCGTCTGTGTGCTGCTGAAGGAACAGACGGATCGAGTCTGGCACGGCTATCTGCCGGACGTCCGGCCGGGACAGCTATACGGATACCGTGTCCATGGACCGTATGATCCGCTGGCAGGACATCGTTTTAATCCCAACAAGATCCTGCTGGACCCATATGCCCGAGCCATCGGACGCGGAATCGGCTGGTCCGATTCGATGTTTGGTTACAGGGTCGGCGACCCGGACGAAGATCTGAGTTTCGATGACCGGGACAACGCCTGGTGCGCGCCGCTGGGAGTCGTCGTGGATTCACAATTCCGATGGGGAGATGACTGTCATCCGCGGACGCCCTGGCATCGCACGCTGATTTATGAGGCGCATGTCAAAGGCTTCACTCAGCTGCATCCGGACATTCCGCAGCAGTTGCGAGGAACGTACAGCGGTCTCGCAAGCCGTGCGGCGATTGAGCATCTGAAAAAACTGGGCGTGACTGCGGTAGAGCTGATGCCCGTGCATTACCACGTTGACGACCGGCACCTGGTGTCCCACGGACTGTCCAACTATTGGGGTTACAACACGCTGTCATTCTTCGCTCCGGATTCCAGATATTCATCGGCCAGCCAGCCGGATGAAGTCATCCAGGAATTCAAGAGCATGGTCAAGCGGCTGCATGAAGCAGGCATCGAAGTCATTCTGGATGTCGTCTACAACCACACGGGCGAAGGCAACGAACGAGGTCCGATGCTGTCAATGCGAGGCATCGACAATGCGTCCTACTATCGCCTCATGCCCAATAATCGGCGCTACTATCAGGACTTCACCGGCTGCGGCAATACGCTGAACATGCAATGTCCGCGAGTCCTGCAGTTGATTATGGACAGCCTGCGATACTGGGTGCAGGAAATGCACCGACGGGTTCCGCTTCGATCTCGCCAGCGCACTGGCTC
>JANNGQ010000397.1:0-10833 GCA_031403975.1 Planctomycetota bacterium | reverse complement strand
CCCGCCTTGTCGGCCAGGCGCCGGGCCTGCGCAAGCAGGTCCTCCCACTCGTCGTTCGGCAACCCGCCACGCTCCCAGTCGGTACGCGCGTCCTCGCAACGTTCCTGCAGAGCGTGAATCCGGATATCTGCCACAATTGATCGGTCCCTGTACGGCGGATGATTCTGATTCGTGAACAAGCAGTCCATTCATGAAATCTGACACGCACCACCGTTTGCTGTCGCGGGCAGAACTGCATCTGACGGGTGGTCGCCGACAGCAGGCGAAGTCCGCCTATCAGCAGATCCTGTCGAAACATCCGAAATCTACGGAGGCACATTTTCAGCTGGCCATTCTGCTTCATGACGACGGCGATCTGGAAGGTGCCGTGCGGCATTTCCAGCACCTGTTGCGACTGTCGCCAAATCTGGCGGAAGTGCATTACAATCTGGGAACCATGCTGGCGAGCCTGGGTCGAAAACAAGAAGCTGCGGAATCATTCAGGAAGTCTGTTGAACTCCAGCCCTCCATGGCCGAAGCGCACAACAATCTTGGTATTGCGCTGCGGGATCTGGGCGACATCGAAGGCGCGACCGAGAGCTTCGAAACGGCAATCCGGCACGCACCGCGTTTTGTTTCAGCGCTGCTCAATCTGGGGAGCACCCTGATCAAATGCCGTCGGCCGGAGCGAGCTGTTGAAGTCTGTCGCTGTGCCTGCGAACTGAATCCGGAACTGGCTGATGCTCACATGGCGCTGGGACTGGCTCTGGAACTGGCCGGTCAGAACGAAGAGTCTGCCAATTGCCTTCGGGAGGCCATCCGGCTCAAGCCTGAATCCGCGGAATGGCAATTTCACCTGGCCGCTTCCAACGGACATGCGGGTCCGTCGATTGCACCTGCGGAGTATGTTGCGTCACTGTTCGACGCCTACGCCGCCCGATTCGATGAGCACCTTCGCGGCAGTCTCCATTATCAGATTCCGGAGCTCATTCTGAACGCCGTACATGCAGCTGCGCCCGATCGGCGATTCGACATTCTGGATCTGGGCTGCGGTACAGGACTTTGCGGCGCGCTGTTCCGGCCAGTCGCGAATCGACTGTTCGGAATCGACCTGTCTCCGGAAATGATCCGAGCTGCCTCCAGCCGGGGCATTTATTCTGAACTGAGGGTCTCGGACATTGTCAATTCCCTGGCCAGCTGCACGGCGGAGTTCGATCTGATTCTTGCGGCGGATGTATTTATCTATGTCGGTGATCTGCGTGAGACGTTTCGGCTGACATCAGTGGCACTCAGACCAGACGGTTTGTTCGCGTTTTCCGTCGAAGCTGCGGAAGAAAGTCCACACGGAAACACGTCGGTCGATGGCTACCATTTGAATCCTTCACGCCGATTCTCACACACACTGGGTTATGTCCGTCAACTCGCCGCGCAACATGGCCTTGCGGAAGTCAGCGCCGAACTTGCCACGCTGCGAACACAGGCCGGCAGCGATGTTCTGGGATGGATCGTCGTGCTGACCAGAAAATGAGATTCCGGGGGAGGATTCTGCTGCGTGGGTCAGCGGAACTGCCTTCCGTCATCCTGCCTGTCGCAGGAACAGAATCTCTGTCACGGCTCCGTTCAAAAGACGCGGGGCTTTTGCTATATGAACCGCTCCGGTGCGATCAGACGAACGACCGGGTGTAAAGAGGCTGTTGAAAAAAGGGTCTGAATCTCTCAAGAATCAGGTTTTCACTGTGTTTGCGGAGTGCTTCCAGGGTCGCGGACACCATTTTCAACACACTGCCGGGCCGACACCGGCCTGAACCGCCAAAGGGGATCTCATGGGGTCAAATTCACTGTTGTGGGGCGAAGGATTGTTTCTTCGGCCACATCATTTTCAGCGGATGGAATTGCAGGGCCATGAGTCTCTGAGAGTGTCTGAAACATGGGCTACGCCCAATTTTTACGGTATTCACAGGATTCAGATCGAACCGGACGCGCTGGCGAACTGGCGGGTTGCGTTCAGCGCATGCCATCTGCGGCTTTCAGAAGGGACTCAGCTGCGGTTTCCGGAAGACTGCCATCTGTCAGCGGTTGCCATTCCGCGCACCGCGTTTCGCAACAGCGAGTCGCGAGTGCGGGTCTATGTCGGCGTTTCAGAACTGCGCCGCGGAACGACCAACACGGGCGGTTCTGGCGGCAGCATGCCGACGCGGTATGTGGCTCATGAAGAAGAGGTCGAAGACGAAAACCGGGCCGGGAATCCTCAGGATCTTCAGTTCCGAAAACTGAACCCTCAGATTCTGGTCGGCGACGATGCCGCCCGCGGATTTGACGCGCTGCCGGTGATGCAGCTGCGCCTGGGAGCCAGCGCCGAAGCGCCGCCTCAGATTGATCCGGACTATATTCCCCCGCTGCTGATTCAGGAGGCGTGGTTGCCGCTGGTCAGTTTCATCCGGTCCGTTGCGGATCGCCTCGGTGCCACCGCCGATCAGCTGGCTCGGCAGATGATCGACCGTGGAGTTGCCTTTGCCAGCGGTCACAAAGAGGACCTCGAACGCATTCTCCATCTGCACGCCATCAACACGGCACTTGGCGGAGTCTCATGGCTGCCGTCGTCGCGCGGTATTCATCCGTTTGTGCTGTATACGGAACTTTGCCGCGCTGTCGGGCACCTTGCCATCTTCAGAGCCAAGCGGAAGATCGGTGAATTGCCGGTCTATGATCACGACAATCTGGCACTGTGCTTCAGCGCCCTGGGAAAGCTGCTGGAAATTGAAGCGGGACAGGAGGAGCCCTACGAGCGCATTCCGTTCACAGCGCAGGGACTGCAGATGTCAGTACGACTTCAGTCCGAATGGCTGGCGACGACGTGGTCGTTCTATATCGGAGTCGAAGCGTCCGTGAAGACCAGCCGTGTGACCGAATTGCTGTCCGAGAAAGAACTGGGGATGAAAGCCGGCAGCACAGAGGAGGTCGACAACATCTATCGCTTCGGTCGTCGCGGTGTCCGATTCATGCCGGTCGGCGACGCACCCCGCGCGTTCCCCAGGGCCAACTGGCATTATTTCCGGGTCGACCGTGACGAAGCGTGGGCTGTCGTCGAACGGAGTCTGAATCTGGGCATCCGGTTCAACGAACGCATGGTCGTGAAGCAGGTCAACGGAGAGAATAAGATTGACGTCTCTGATCGGGAGACCGGCGGACTGGCGTCGTTGGCATTTTCGCTGTTTGCAATCCGCTCCACAGGGCAGCCGGGAGGCGCCGCGTGACAACGCCGATCATCAATCTTGCGGAACCGTTCTTCCTGAAAGTGCTGACGCTGGTCAATCAACCGGCATCCGCGGCCGACCAGCTTCCGCAGCTGCAGCGACAATTGACCGCGGACCTCCAGGCGATCGAACAGAAAGTTGTTTCCGGCATCTCATCTGTGTCGTCGGGCGAATGGCAATCGCTTAAACGAGTTTTGATTTACTGGGCGGATGAGGTTCTGACGACCCATGTACCGGATTGGCAGAACTATGTCCTGGAACAGGAATACTACGGCGAAAAAAACCGCGCATGGAAGTTCTATGTCGAAGGCGAACAGTGCGTTCCGACAGGCAGTTCGGAAGCGGCCGAACTGTTCTATCTGGCGGTCGTTCTCGGCTTTACGGGCGATATCGAAGGGGCCTTCAAGTACGAGCTCAGCAAAGAACTTCCAGGCAAGAAATCCGATCTGAACGAAGCACGCCGCTACTGGGCCGCTCAATTGCAGAGACGAATCCGTCACGAGTCCGCGGGTGATATTCAGGGTGAGCCTCTGGAGGGCAACGTCGAACCTCTGAGCGGTGCCGGCGTCCTCAAATCAGGATTCGCGTCCTTTCTGATCGGAGCCCTGACTTTGCTGGTCGTCATCGGCTGGTGGCTGCTGAAGGATGCCGATAAGTAGTTCGACTGTCCTACATTCGACCCCAACGGCCTCGTGCCGTTGGTGAAGCAGATGGAGAACTAAAAACGCAAATAAAACACTTGCCCATACTTCCTGCATTCCCGCCGAAGCCGGGAATGCAGGAGGTATGGGTGGGGTTGCGGGGCGTTGCATGGCTAGCTCTCCATCAGCTTCACCATCCAGGCGAGCTGGATGGGGCCGTCAAGAGAATCTGGGACAGTCGAGGTAGTGAGGCTGGTAACTTCCCAGGCCGAATACTCTGTTTTTCTGACGATGTCCGCACGGGATGCCCGTCCATGTCGATGCCGACGATCCCCGGATATAACGTCACGGAACTCGTCGGTCGCGGCGGAATGGGTCGGGTCTACCGAGCGACAGACCTGCGGCTGGGCAGAACGGTCGCGGTGAAAGTGCTGCTGGATGCTGACGATCCGGAGTTGCTGACGCGGTTTGAATCAGAAGCGCGGGCCGTGGCCAGTCTGTCTCATCCGAACATTGCCCGGCTGTTTGAGTTTGCAAAGACGGACTCAGGTCAGCCCTGCTGCGTTATGGAGTTTGTGGGTGGCGGAACATTGGCGGACGCTCTGGCGGGAAAGCCGGTCCCGGCAAAACTTGCGGCAGAGATTCTGACAACACTCGCCCGTGCGATTCAAGCGGCTCACCACGAAGGGATTCTGCACCGCGATCTGAAGCCGGCCAACGTTCTGATTGCCGGTTCAGCAACGAAGATCTCTGAGGCAGATCCGGGAAGAACGGAGTACGCGGGCAGCGCCTTTGTGACCGATCCCGGCCGCGGCATGGATCCGTCCGGAGAACGAATGCCGTCCGGGGCCGTCGCGGATTTTTCGCCCGCACGTCTGAGGATTGCGGACTTCGGACTGGCCCGACGGATTCAGGCGGACAGCCATGTCACTCGCACCGGTCAGATTATCGGAACGCCGGCCTACATGGCCCCCGAACAGGCCTCCGGCATGGTCATGCGGCCAGGGCCCGGTGTCGACATCTATTCTCTGGGTGCAATCCTGTTTGAATTGCTGACAGGCCGACCGCCGTTCCTCGGTGCCGACAGCGTGGAAACGATTATGCTTTTGCTGACGGAAGAGCCGCCGCTTCCTCGCTCTCTCCAGCCGACGATTCCACCGGACCTTGAAACGATCTGCCTGAAATGCCTGGAAAAGAAACCGTCGCGGCGGTACCTCACGGCCGACGATCTGGGCGACGATCTGACTCGGTTTCTGGAAGGCCGGCCTATTCTGGCAAAGCCGGTCTCGCGGCCTGAGCGCATGGCCAAATGGGCGCGACGAAACCCCTGGAAGGCCGCAGCCATGGCACTCTTCAGTGCGTCAGGTCTGGCGGCGATGGCGGGCCTGGCGGCATTGCAGGCGGCCTATCGCAGCGTATCCGAAGCCAACAGAGATCTGTCTCTGGCGAACAGCCGTCTGACTTCGGCCAATATCGAAACCCTTGATGCACGGGATCTTGCCAGAGACTCGCTGGACCGGATCGTCAATCGTGTGCGTGACAGCCTCTATGAAGTGCCTCAGGCGAACCAGCTGATGGTGGAAACCAGCCGGGACTCTGTTGATCTTCATCGCCGGCTGTATCAGATGCAGCCCGAGGACCTTGAACTTTCCCGAAGCTATGTGGATTCTCTGTACAGTCATGTGTACTACGAATGGCTGCACGGAAGCCGGGAACAAAGTGAAAAGGCCAGCCAGGAACTGGACGCTGTTTTCGCTTTGCTGCTGCCACAGCATCCGGATGATGTTTCACTGAAAATCACCTGGCTGAAACTCCTGATTGACCGGATTTCCTATTCGGACGCCAAGTCACCGTCAGACGAACTGAGTCGCGATCAGCTCGATGTTCGGCAGGGCCTGGAAGAACTGCTGCAGCAATACCCGGCATCTCCAGAAGTCCTTCAACTTGCCGGCAAAGCGGTGCAGCAGAAACTGGATCGGTCCGCCCGAGAAGGTAACCTCAAGTCGTATGTGGCCGCAGCCGAAGAGCGGGTCGACTTTTCCCGCAGATATTTGCAGGCCGCAGCGGATGGAAATCTGAAAGTGCAGGCGGCTCTGGAACTGTCACATTCTCAGCGAATCCTGGCGCAGGGTCTCGTCATCGCGAATGATCTGCAGGCCGCCGCCGATGTCCTGAAACAGGCGCTGGCTCCGTTCGCTGCGTCCGAAACTCATTTTGAACAACGTGCATTCCGGCACGAGCAGGCACAACTGCTGGTTGAATCCGCTGGTGTCCATGCGAAACAGAATGACCCGGCCGCAGCCATCCGACAATATGCCGAAGCTCTGGCGATGCTGGTTCGGCTGGTTCAGGAGTTTCCGGACGATCTGACGTACAGATCTCAGCTGGCCGGCGCTCTGATACGCTCCGCATCATTGGCGCATGCTCAGGGATCATCCAATGTGGCGCTGGAACAATTGACGACCGCCGAATCGCAGGTCCGGAAAATCCTTGAGCTTGCCCCGGATGATGAAGAAGCCCTGAACATGATGGAGTCAATTCCCCGGTTCCGCGACCAGATCAAGGGGATCTCCGGGCGAACGGACGATTCACCCTCAACGGTTCCGCAGCCGTAGTCCTCGCATAAGGGGAAAGATCTCATGACACAAGAGCGCATCGAAGCGATTCAGACCCGCTGGAGTCTGATCCGGAATGCTCACTTGAGCGGACAGCCGGAATCCGCCGGCGAAGCGCGCCGTCTGCTCGTCATGCGGTACGCTCCGGCGATTCGCCGTTATGTCGGCGGGATCGTCAGAAATGATGACGAGGCCGATGAGCTGTCTCAGGAAATCATGCTGCGTCTGATGCGGGGCGACTTTGGCGGCGCGGATCCGGGACGAGGCCGCTTTCGTGATCTGCTCAAGACCGCGATCCGCAATTTTGTGAGAACCTCCTGGCAAAAGTCCGGACGCAGAAAGACGGTCGCTGTCGAACTGGATCTGATCGCCAATCAGGACGAAACGGCGACCGATGCCGAATGGACGCAGTTGTGGAGAAAATCTGTCCTGGACAACACATGGAACCGACTCCTCGCCGAAGACGGCGGCAAGCCAGGGCCCGGTTATCACGCCCTCAGGCTGAAGTCAGAATCACCGGATGCCGCGTCTGATGTCCTCGCGGAACAGTTGAGTCGCAAGACAGGCACTGTGATCCGACCGGACAATTGCCGGCAGATCCTGAAACGCGCCAGAGCCAGATTCGCCGCTCATCTGCTGGACGAGGTGCGGGCAGGCCTCGATGCCGAATCGGATGAACGCCTGCAGGAAGAACTCGCTGCCCTGGGACTCCTCGAACTGGTGCGGGACTATCTGCCGGACTCGGACGACAGTGATTCTTAGAGCGGTTCCAGAATCGCTGTAGCGGAACTCGTGAGAGTTCCGACCTGAAGTCTCACGACTTCAGCTACAATTCCGCAACTTCAGTGTACTATTTCCCGCTGGACCCGAGATGGAACCGCTCTAAAAGCGACGAATCCCAGCCAACGGAGTCCCGGCGCGCCGGGAGACAGCAGTAAGGCATCGCACAACAACAAGGCACCGGTGGAGAAGCCCGGCTTTTTGAAAAAGCCGGGCTTCTGACCCGTGAGATCCGGCAGCTAATTGTTGTGCAACGCCTAAGTCGCACTCACGCAAGGCCACTACGCCAGAATCGACTCGACGACTTTTCCATGGACGTCCGTGAGACGGAAATCCCGGCCCTGAAATCGGTAGGTCAGGCGAGCATGATCCAAACCGAGTAAGTGCAGGATTGTGGCCTGAACGTCATGGACATGGACTGGATTCTCCACAACGTTGAAACCGAGTTCGTCTGTCGCTCCGAGTGTCATCCCGGGGCGCAGGCCGCCTCCCGCCATGAACATCGTGTTGGAAAACGGGTGATGGTCGCGGCCCAGGATAGCGCCATCGGCCGTGCGACCCTCGCGAAAAGGAGTGCGGCCGAATTCACCCATCCAGACGACCAGCGTTTCATTCAGCAAGCCGCGCTGTTTCAGATCTTTGATCAGGGCAGTGACGGGACGGTCCATCAGGGCACAGCGTTTGACGAACGCATCGCGAAGATCCTCGCCGGGGTTCGTTCCGTGAAAGTCCCAGCCCCAGTCGAACAGCTGCACCAACCGAACACCTTTCTCAACAAGTCGCCGGGCCATCAAACAGTTGTTGGCAAAACTGGCAGCCCCCGGCTCAGCGCCGTAGTCGGCCAGAATGTGCGCGGACTCCGACTTCAGATCCATGAGTTCCGGCACTTCCGCCTGCATGCGGAATGCCATTTCGTACTGAGCGATGCGGGTCGATGTTTCGGGGTCTCCCAGTTCCGCAGCCTGAAGGCGATTGAGGTCGTTGATGGCATCCAGACTCACCCGCCGCAGTGATCGGTTCATGCCTTCCGGGTTTGTCAGGTACAGAACCGGATCACCGGCCGTTCGGCATTGCACGCCCTGATAGACCGATGGCAAAAATCCGCTGCCCCAGCCAGCCTTGCCGCCACTGGGCAATGAGCCGCCGGAGACAAACACAAGAAACCCCGGCAGGTCACGATTCTCGGAACCAAGTCCATACGTCACCCATGAGCCCATGGACGGACGCCCGGCGGTTCTGGGAATTCCGGTATACAACAGCAATTCGGCAGGCCCGTGATTGAACTGATCCGTATAGAGCGACTTGATGAATGTGAGTTCATCGGCAATCGTTGACAGGTGTGGCACAGCAGCCGACATCCATGACCCCGAATCCCCAGACTGACGAAACCGCTGCGGTGTGCCCAGCAGACGGGCGGTGGCTCCTGTGAATGCAAACGGTTTACCCGCCATCAGTAACGGCGGGCATTCTTCACCGCTTCGCCGCACGAGTTCCGGCTTGTAGTCGAACAGGTCGAGATGCGACGGCCCACCGGACATGCTCAGCAGGATCACGTTCTTCACTTTGGCGGAGAAATGCGTACTCTGCGGCGCGAACGGATCAGACAGCGTATGGTCAGCGTCAGCAGATTCATTCAGCAATGACGCCAGCCCCGCCGCTCCGAGCCCCATTGAGGAGCTGCGCAGAAACTGCTGCCGCGTCATGGCGGCGAGACGTTCACTGACGGATAGAGAAAGTGGATTCAACATGGCCCGGATTGTCCAGGTGAGGGGACGGTCGAATGAATCGTGGGGTGGGCTTTCAGCCTGCCGAAGTCCTCCGGAACGATTCTATGCTCAAGCAAAAATGGCAGGCTGAAAGCCTGCCCCACGGGGATCAGACTCCGAATCGACGGTCAATTTATCGCTTCGCGAGGAACTCATCGAGGTTCATCAACACGTTCCCAACGACCGTCCACGCCGCAGCATCAGTGACGTCCGTTTCTGCAGCCAGCGGTCCGAGCGGTTGAGTGGCAAGTGCGGTGGCTCTCGTGACATCCTCGGACAGCGACGTTCGCGCCGTCTCAAATAATGAGACGATGCGCGAAACTTCTGCTTCTGATGGCTGTCGAGTCAGACTCAATCGCAAGGCATGCTGCGCACGCGATTGAATCGAATGGCCGCCCTCCGCCATCACTCGCCGACCCAGTCCCTGGGCAGCTTCCACGAATACAGGATCATTGAGCGTGACGAGCGCCTGCAAAGGTGTATTCGTGCGAATTCTGCGAACACTGCACACACTGCGTTCCGGAGCGTCAAAGGCGATCATCGACGGGTACGGCAGGTTCCGTCGCCAGCGCGTGTAGAGGGCTCGGCGGTAGCGGTCCTCGCCCTTGCTGGTTTCCCAATCGGTGCTTTGCCCGAACGCAGCCGCGAGGCCATTCACAGGTTGAGGCGGATGCACGGGCGGACCATACATCTTCGGACTGAGCAATCCGGCAGTGAACAGTGCCTGATCGCGCAGCGTCTCGGCGGACAGACGGACCCGCGGGCCACGAGCGAGCAATCGATTGAGCGGATCGCGCTGCACCAGTTCCGGAGTGACTTGCGACGACTGGCGATACGTCGACGAATTCACGATCAGCTTGAGCATGTGCTTCGTGTCCCAGCCGCTGTGGATGTATTCCGTGGCGAGCCAGTCGAGCAATTCCGGATGCGACGGCCGTTCACCCTGGTTGCCGAATTCTTCGCTGGTTTCAACCAGTCCGATGCCAAAGATCTCCTGCCAGAGCCGGTTGACAGCAACACGAGCAGCCAGCGGGTTGTGGGGATGAGTGATCCATTTTGCCAGCTCGAGCCGATCAAGTTTCACGCCTTCAGGGACCGCGTTGAACACCGCAGGAACGCCGGCTGTGACGACTGCACCGGCATTCTTATAGTCGCCGCGAAGTGCAATATGTGTTTCCCGTTGGCCGATCTCCTTCATCACGAGTGTTGACGTGCTGACGCCGGCAATCTCAGCCTGCAGTCCATCGAACTCGGCTTTGGCATCGGTCCAGTCTTTGGAAAGCGACCTGTGATGGGCGATGAGTTTCTCTGTTTCTTCCTTCGATCGCTGATCGACAGGCTTTGTCAGCAGTGCGGCAATCTCCGGAGGCCGTGATTCCTTGTCGGCTGACTGTTCCCAGGCCGACAGCCCGTCATCAACGTGTTTTGTCAGGTCGTCCAGTTTCGTCCTGGCGTCCGGCAGTCTGGCCAGAGCGGCAGCGTAGTCCGCATCTCGTCCAATCTGTGCCACGTCAAGCGCGGGAGGTTCGCTGTTGTTGTCTTCAGTGCCGTTGAAGATCGCGAACAACTGATAGTATTCTTTGTGTGAAAACGGATCGTACTTGTGACTGTGGCACTGCGCACATGCCAGCGTTGAACCGAGCCAGACCTGCGTGGTCGTGTTGACTCGATCAACAACCGAAGCGTGGCGATATTCCTCTGAATTCGAACCGCCTTCCGTGTTGTTCGTCGTATTGCGATGAAATCCCGTGGCGATGATCTGCGATGGAGTGGCGTTCGGCAGCAGATCGCCAGCCAG
>JANNGQ010000396.1:0-4711 GCA_031403975.1 Planctomycetota bacterium | reverse complement strand
GTGGTCGTGCCAACCAGCGTCGCTTCGCCCTTCGTTGCGACTGTGAGTCCGCCGCCGACTGTACCCGGGACGGAGAGCGGCAGCTGCACTTTCGACGCCGTCTGCCCGAATACGACATCGTAAAGCGCGCTCGTTTCCCTGGCAGGTTTCGGCAATGTCGGGGACCCGGGCTCGATTGACAGCATCGTGCGAATTGACTCAACCACGCCGTGGGCAAATTGTCGCTCGAGCGCAAGGAAAACATGCCTTTCGTTTTCGCTGTGAAGAATCAGATCGCTTGACGTCCTTCCGTCGCACGCAAAGGCCGAATCGATATCCTTCAGGTCAAGAACCTCATGCGAAATCAAGCTCAGGAGCCGTTGATTCGTTAAGACCATCTGGTCCGATTCGACAATGAATCTCTCGTCGCGCCGCAACAGTGACCGCAATTGCCTCCTCCGCCGAATGGAACGCAGATCGAAGCGCAGCATTCGCGAAATCATTCTGCGAAGGAACTCACGGCTGCGTGAAATGATTGATAGATCTCTGCCGCTGCGACCGATCTCCTGCGTGTCGCTGGCAGGGGATACCTCCACTGGGTTGTGCCCTGCAGGCAGTTGTTCGGATTGATCCGGTTGAGGGTCGAACACCGTCTCTGTGGAAGCGGAAAGGGCGTGGAAGTCTTTGTCGACGGGCCCCAGGATCGCAACGATGTCATCGTCAGTGACTCTTCGGGCGCTGGGAACAGGGATTCTCGAGCCGCACTTCAAGCATGTCCCATGTGTGCACGCAGCCGCGTCTGGCACGCCGCGAATCGGCGCACTGCACACTGGGCAGTAGAAGTTGATGGCCATCATTCACTCTTCTTCGGTGATTCAACAGCCCTGGCGGGCAACGCCGTGAAGGATCTAAGTCAATGGATTCACGGGGATTGCAGCTGTAGCCGGAATCATGAGATTTCGGGACAGCCGATATTCATCCGAATTCTCACGAATCCGGCTACGAATCCAAAAAGGAAACAGGGCAGATCGCAGCTTAGCCAACAATCACGACGCCTTGCCTTTTTCAGGGAGTCGGATTCGCTGGCTGGGAGTGTTGGATTCCGCCGAGTCTGGCCAATTGCATCATGATCAGGTCGGCGACTTCCGCGAGCCGCTCATGATCAACTTTTCCGCCTTCCGGAAATGCCAGGTTGATCGGTTCACCGTACGTCAAAGTCGTTCTCGTGCGCGTAATAAATGATCGCACGATGGACGCCGAGCGCGGTGCATTGCGGATGAAGACGGGGAGGATCGGGGCACGTGATTTCATTGCCAGCCACGCCACGCCTGTTCCTCCCGGGAGCAGTTGTTCGTCGGGCGACGACAGATTGATCCGCCCTTCCGGGAAGACTCCCAGCAGATGTCCCGCTTCAAGTCGTCGCAGAGCTTCCCGCATCGCGGCGGCATCCTGTCCGGAACGGTTGACCGGAATACTCTCCATGGCTCGGCTGACCCAGCCCACAAAGCCGCGCTGAAAGTAGTATTCCCGGGCCATCAGAAACCCGATAACCCGCATTCGAGGTTTCCTGAACTGAGCGAAATGTCGGAACCACAGCAGCTGGGGATCTACGGGGCTCGTGTGATTCGCCACGATAATCGCCGGGCCATGCTCCGGGTAAGTGCAGGCATTGGTGG
Source organism: Planctomycetota bacterium (assembly GCA_031403975.1). GTDB lineage: Bacteria > Planctomycetota > Planctomycetia > Planctomycetales > Planctomycetaceae > SXXK01. Next base: position 3,056 of record JANNGQ010000396.1, on the reverse strand, counting down.
CCGAGCAACGTGTCAGCAGGACGGCATGGACTCGACCAATCTGATAGCACACCCAGGCCCGCCATCCCGCGGCGCAGACAGCGGCGCGCCACACGGTGATGCCGGCCGCCAACAGGACGGCGACGAACAGAGCAAAGGCGAAATCAACCCGGTCCATCAAAAAAACGGCAGACGCCGCCCCGAATGACGCGATGGGAATGCAGAAGGCAGTGACTCTGGTTGACAGACACCGGTGAGTGATAATGCGGTTCCAGAATGAGTGTAGTTCAACTCGTGAGAGTTCCGATCTGAAGTCTCACGACTTCAGCTACACAGTCGGCGCAGCACCATCGCTGATCCAGTCCTGAAGGGCGCGGACGCAGGGGTCCGGTTTTTCACGGAGTGCTTCGAGGGCATTGACGACGGCCGTGCAGCCGGGCATGGTGGTGACGCAGGGGGCTCCATAGCTGACGGAGGAAGCTCGGATGCGGCCTTCGTCGGAGCGGGCTCCTTTGCCGCTGGGTGTGTTGAAGATGAGCTGGATCTCACCGTTGGCCATCAGGTCCAGCAGATTCGGACGGCCTTCCTGGACCTTGCGGACGACGTCCACATCCAGACCGGCTTCCTGAAAAACTCGCGCGGTGCCGCTGGTGCACACGATCTGATAGCCCATCCTGAGGAGCTTTCGGGCGGGTTCGATCATCCGCTTCTTATGAACCTCGGCCATGCTGATGAAGACCTTGCCCTTCATCGGCAGGCGTGATCCGGCCGCGATCTGAGACTTCGCGAATGCAAGTGCGAAGTCGGCATCGATTCCCATCACTTCGCCGGTCGATCGCATCTCCGGTCCAAGCACGATGTCGACGCCCATGAAACGATTGAACGGGAAGACGCTTTCTTTGACGGACGAGTACTTCGGGACGATTTCCTTAGTGAATCCCTGCGACGTCAGGGAATAGCCGGCCATCACCTTGGCCGCGATCTTGGCGAGCGAATGACCGATGGCTTTCGACACGAACGGCGACGTCCGGCTGGCGCGAGGATTCACTTCCAGAACGTAAACAGTCGCTTCGGGACTGTCACCGTCGACTTTGACGGCAAACTGAATATTCATCAGTCCGCGAACTTCCAGAGCCCGGGCGAGGGCTCGCGTGGCCGTGCGGATTTCCTCAACGACGCTGGCGGGCAGAGAATACGGCGGCAGTGCGCAGGCCGAGTCGCCGGAATGGACGCCCGCTTCTTCGATGTGCTCCATGATGCCGCCGATGACTGTGATTTCACCGTCGCAGATGGCATCGACGTCCACCTCGATCGCGTCCTCCAGAAACCTGTCGATCAGCACAGGCTTGTCCGGAGACACATCGACAGCCTCGGTCATGTAACTCTCCAGACTCTGCTGGTCGTAACAGATCACCATGGCCCGTCCGCCGAGTACATAACTGGGGCGCACGAGTACAGGATAGCCGATCCGATTGGCCGCGGAGCGCGCTCCTTCGATGTTCGTGGCGATTCCGTTGGGCGGCTGACGCAGGCCGATGCGTTCCAGAATCGCCTGGAAGCGGCTTCGGTCTTCGGCCGCGTCAATCATGTCGGGGCTGGTGCCGATGATGTTGACGCCGGCAGCTTCGAGAGCCCGCGCCAGATTCAGCGGCGTCTGGCCGCCGAACTGCACGATCACACCATCCGGCTGCATTCTGTCACAGATATTCAGGACGTCTTCCGTCGTCAGCGGCTCGAAGAACAGATAATCCGACGTGTCGTAGTCTGTCGAAACGGTTTCCGGGTTCGAGTTTACCATGATGCTTTCGATACCCAGCTCTTTAAGAGCGAAGGCGGCCTGGCAGCAGCAGTAATCGAATTCGATTCCCTGACCGATCCGGTTCGGACCGCCGCCGAGGATCATGATGCGTTTCTTGCCGGGCTGTTTCGGCGGCGTTTCGTCTTCCTGTTCATAGGTCGAATAGTAATACGGCGTGTACGCTTCGAATTCCGCGGCACACGTGTCGACCTGTTTGAATGTCGCGACGATGCCAAGAGCTTTGCGGTGCTGGCGGACTTCCATCGGTGAGCATTCCCACCAGAATGCCAATTGGGCATCAGAGAAGCCGTTTTTCTTCGCCAACAGGATCAGATCGGGGCTGGCATCTTCCAATCGTGCGATCTGCCGGATCTGATCTTCGATGCCGACCAGCTGCTGCAGATTTCGCAGGAACCACGGGTCGATCTCACACAGGCTGAAGATCTCTTCGACCGTCATGCCGCTCTTGATCGCGTATCGCAGATAGAAAATACGGGACTCATTGGGCGTCGACAATTTGCTCTGGATTTCATCGCGGGATGGCTGCTTGTCAGTGCCCCAGAGATCTTTCTTGCCGCCGCCGAGCCCGAAGTGACCGATCTCGAGACCTCGCAGAGCTTTCTGCAGAGATTCACGGAACGTCCGGCCGATGGCCATCGTTTCGCCGACGGATTTCATCTGCTCGGTGAGCGTCGGATCGGCTTCTGGGAATTTTTCAAACGTCCAGCGAGGAATTTTTGTCACGACGTAGTCAATCGTGGGCTCGAAGCAGGCGAGCGTTTCACGAGTGATGTCGTTCGGAATCTCATCCAGCCGATAACCGACCGCGAGTTTCGCGGCGATCTTGGCAATCGGAAATCCCGTCGCCTTTGACGCCAGCGCTGACGAACGGCTGACCCTCGGATTCATTTCAATGACCACCATGCGACCGTCGCGGGGATTGATGGCGAACTGCACGTTGGAGCCGCCGGTTTCGACGCCGATGACCCGCATCACGGCAATCGTGGCGTCACGCATCCGCTGGTACTCTTTGTCGGACAGCGTCTGAGCCGGCGCGACGGTGATCGAGTCGCCCGTGTGAACCCCCATCGGGTCAAAGTTTTCAATCGCGCAGATGATGACAACGTTGTCGGCGTTGTCGCGCATGACCTCCATCTCGTACTCTTTCCAGCCGATAATGGATTCTTCGAGCAGCACTTCGCCGATAGGTGAAAGCGCGATGCCACGGCGGACTTTGTCTTCGAACTCTTCGATGTTGTACGCGATTCCGCCGCCGGTA
>JANNGQ010000395.1:0-4528 GCA_031403975.1 Planctomycetota bacterium | reverse complement strand
GCCCACGTCAATACCCGAACCGGCAGGTTTACTGCAAAGGGGTCTGCGACAGTGCAGAACCTATCGGGAGCGAAGCAGGTCTATCTGAACGCTCCGATCAGCATTCCCAACGTGACAGTGCAGCAAAGCAAGTACACTGTGAAGAAGAATGGGAATGCCTCGGCCGTTGCATCCGGAATTGCATCTCTCTGACCGGCTGAGAAGCCGGTACTGTGGAGGTCGTATCATGCGGCGATCTGTGCCGACAGGACGAGGCTTCACTCTGGTGGAATTACTGGTGGTCATCGCGATCACCGGGATTCTGATTTCACTGATGTTGCCGGCAGTGCAGTCCTCGCGTGAAGCAGCGCGGCGACTACTATGTCAGCATCAGCTTCGCCAGTTGGGTCTTGCGCTGCAGAATTATCATGGCCTCCACTCGGTGTTCCCGGCGGGCAGCTATGTTCAAGGCCCCTCATTTCCGGTCCAGACGGGCTGGGGATGGGGGGCCATGCTTTTACCTTATGTCGAACAGTCTGCGATTTACGGGACGATTGATTTCAACGTTGGTACATCCGTCGGGGGAAACCGGCAGGTGATTTTACAGCCTATTTCTCTGTGGCGATGCCCGTCGGATATCGGGCCGGACCGGATGCCGGTGGTCCCTGTCTATCGCCCCTCGTTCGAGATTGCATCGGGGAATTACTGTGGTGTTGAGGGAATCCTGCGGCCGATGTCTCGGATGCGATTCGCGGATATTACCGACGGCACATCACAGACGTTGATCCTGGGCGAACGGGTTGTCCAGCCGAGTGTGAACGGCAGTTTGCCGCACACGGCCGGCTGGTTCGGTCAGATTGCGTTCACAGATGGATATGAGTACCGATCGGTGCCTCATCTTCCGGCGCTCGGCGCGTTTCCCATCAACGGGTCACGAAACAGTCCGTACTATTTCAGCAGCCGGCATACCAGCGGAGCGACGTTCGTGTTCGCCGATGGTTCAGTGCGCCTGCTGAGCGACAACCTCGATGCGACGGTCTTTGAGGCACTCGGAACTCCCGGTGGCGGTGAGATTGTCGATTCGTTCTGAGGAGTCCGCGATATGGTGATGAGCCGATTCTGGCTGAGCGCGGTCTTCCTGCTCTGCGGAGCGGGATGCGGCGAAGATTTCAAACAGACTGCTGACAGCAACGTCGAAGCCGACATTCAGCAGCATCGGGACCGTGTGCCGGCCGTCGAGTTCTTTGAAGCTGGAGGATCCTATTACGATGACGAGGAAAGCCCCAAGGTGGATCGCGAGATTCTCCTGCCAATGCTCAAACAACTGCTCGAAATCAGCGATACCGGGCAGTGGGTCCTGCCGTCAAAGGACGATCCGAAACGTGCATTCGCAGTCCTCGTTGAAATCCCTGCCGACAAGAACATTGAACAGTCGATGGCCAGGATCGTGGAAGAGGCCGACAAACGGTTTGATGGCCTGATCCTGCAGCAATGGGGGCATCGCTGGCTTTCACTCGACTTTCTCGATCAGGAATCCGTCGAGTTCTTCAAACAGTCGGACCCGGATTTTGAAAAACAACGATGACCCTGTGTCCGCATCTTACGTTTCCCGGACAATGCGAAACACATCTTCGCGGCGCTTGAGGAACACGGAAGCGTTGCGATGCCGATGCAGGAAACATTCTGGTCGCCCTGTTTCGGCGTGCGGGTTGACCAATTCGATATACCCCGGGAAATCAACGGGCGCTCGGACGGTTTGGCGGCGCAGAGCATCGATTGACGATCGGAGAAGCCCGGCTTTTTGAAAAAGCCGGGCTTCTCAGTCACTTACGATGACTGAGCGGAATCGCGCGCATCTCTGAGGCGTATTCGTCGAGTCGGTCGAGGGTTGGCACATGCCGATTGCGAATCAGCCACGCTCCATAGGAGATACGTTTCGGAACCACCGGCACCGGCTTTTTCCATAACAGTCCGCTGCCGGAAATCTGCACGACTGAGTCCTTGCCGTCCTTCAAGGTGGCACGAAACTCGATCTCCGCTGTCCCCTTGATGAAAGTGGCGTTCGTGTACTCGTCACTTACAACTCCGAATCTGTCGCGCTTCCAGCCGAGTGGTGCGAGTTGCTGGCCGCACTGTTCAGCGGCAGCGATCGGTCCGACTCCGCTCAGGACAAAAGTCAGAGTCTTTTCCAGCAGACTGAATTTGGTGTCGGCTGCCTCCGGCGGCAACGCGAAATCTGCGGCTTCAATGCCATTGCCATCGGTTTCAGGATCGGCTTCCGGCGGGTTTGTGTTCTGCCACTTCTCCCCCTCACCGACATAAATGCGTGTTTTGCCATCCGGCAATGTGACGAGCCGAATGACGACATCCTGCTGACCGCGAATGTACGGAAACCAGCCAATTCCGTCCTTCACCTGAATGCCGGATTCGCGAGCCAGCCAGCCTTCCTGTCGCATCTGCGCTTCGTAAAAACCACGAACTTCATCGAATGACATTTTGGTGGTCGCAGCCACCATCATGTCGGTCGACCCGTCGTATTCGAACCAACCGACATCGTGTGGAACAGGTATTGAGTTATTGGAAAGCAGCAACGAGGTCTGTACGGAAATCACGTCGGTTCTGTCCGCAGGTGGTCGCATGAAGACCGACAGCTCGCAGCCGTTCTGCAACAGATCCATCATGCGCATGTCCTCTTCTTCTTCGCTCGTGGATACCGCCAGCCGGGTGTACGGTGTCCAGCCGGCGTCGTGAAACTTTCTGAGCAGAAACACCTCAAGATCCGTGATGTCGGCTTTGGCAAAGTATCCGGCATTCGACTGAGAGCTGTAATCGCTGCCTGCCTCGATCTCGGAGTACCTGGGCAGCCATCGCACGTCGAAATTGCCGGAAAAATACAGACTCACGTTCAATTCACCGACATCGGTTGCGGCCGCGGCCGACGGGGAGCTGATTGATACACTCAGCGAACAGGAGTCCTTGCTGAAGGAAAGTCCTTGCTCGTTCGGCCCGATAGTGACTTCCTTCCATCCGGCTTTTCGGAGGTAGTAGCGATAGAACAGCCGGGCTTCATCAAGCGAACTCGTTGTGGAGTAAGAAACAGAACCTGGGGTGTAGTACTGTGGCGCCGCCGCTGGAAGTCGCGGAAAGGATCGCACATCGATGACCTGGTTCAATTGTGCCCAGGAGGCGGGCTTCTGATTGTCGGCTGACGGGATTTCCATGACTGGTGTTTCCATCGGCTGCAGGCCGATCGATTTTCCGTTCTCGGGCGTACCCCAGATACGAACTCGTCCGCTTTCCGTTGCGATCACCAGCAAATCAGTTTGTGGTAACCACTCCAGATCCCTCGTCGTCCCGCCGTCGGCGTCGATGACCTGCACGGTTTGACCACTCACCGCATCCCAGATGTGAATTGACGCACCGGAAGAAGTTGCGATCCATTGACCGTTCGGCGAAATATCAACTTCATGGATCGATTCCGAATGGCCACGCAGCGGCGCAGCACCGGCCGTCGACTTTTGAACATCCCACAGAGCAATTCCTTTGGCGTCGGCGAAGGCCAGCCAACGTCGATCATCGGATAACGCGAGCCCTGAACCCATCAGCCGATCGGCCGACAGCACGGTGGATTTTTCCCCGCTCTCGATGTTCCACAGGACGGAATTCTCGCCAACCGATGCCAGCATTGTGTCCGAAACGAACAGCAGACTGTACTGCTCCCGGTCGTCCAGCTTCAGAGACTTGACGGCTTTCCCGTCGGCGGTCTGCCACAGTCGCACGACACCCGAATAATTCGTCGTCGCGATCAGTTGCGAGTCCGGCGAAAAAGCGACCTGAGTGACATCACCATTGTCAGCATTCAGAGACACGACTTCTCGTTGCTCCTGCTTATCCCAGATCCGAAGCTGCCCACCCGAATCTCCGGAGGCGATCCACTTGCCGTCAGGCGAGATCGCCAGCGACAGAATGGGTCGCTCGACGTCACTCGCCGCGCTCGTCAGAAAATCCGCAACCGGCACGGATTCGGTGGTGTTCCAAAGGGTCAGTCGCATACCGCCGATCGCAAACTGTTTGCCATCCGGGGCAACGGCCAGACATTCGACCAGGGGATCGTTGAACGCGTCGTAACAGGCCAGCAGCACGAAGGGTTGAAACTCAGGAATCCCCCATCGCGCGAGTTGTTCCTTTGATGGATCCACCGGAACTGGGTCTGGCTCCGGCACTGTTGAAACGGCTGCAGATGGTGAAGAAACGGCGGGCGACACAGTGGCAGTCTTCGTGACATCCGCGCGCGGCGAAGGACTGATGCTGTCCTTGGATGTCGACTGTTCCGGTAATGGGGATGTTCCTGGCGATTCTGGTTCCCGCTGTGCCGTTCCGGCCTGCGCGTCGGATGCCGCAGCGGACTTTGGCGACTCAGTGTGAGCAGAGGACGTCGATGCAGAATCTGATCCGCAGCCGACGCACGAACAGGCCATCGCCAGGTTCGCCATCCATATCGCGAACGTTGGCCCGGGAATCGAAGGGAGTCGAATCGAATTGCAGTCGC
>JANNGQ010000394.1:0-5032 GCA_031403975.1 Planctomycetota bacterium | reverse complement strand
GTCAGAAATTTGATGAGTACCTCACGGTTATCCGGGAACTGGAGTTGCGACTGAAGGCCGCCGAGTCTCAGCATGAGATACCCGAAGTCGGACAACAGACTCCGGCGGGAATTCCAGGCGACTTCACGCAGTACATGGACTTGATGTTCGACATGCTGCTGCTGGCGTTTCAGACCGACACAACGCGCATCGCCACGCTGCTGCTGGCCTACGACGGCAGCAACCGCAGTTTTCCGCAGCTGGGAATCCGCGAAGGCCATCACCACCTGACTCACAATCAGCGCGACACCGACCTTGCGATGAAAGTCGCCGCGATCGACCAGTTCTACATCAGTCGATTCGCCAGATTCCTCGAACGCATGGCCACGACCGATGACGTCGACGGCAACTCACTGCTGCACAATTCCATGATCGTCTACGGAGGAGCCATCGCCGACGGCAACCGCCACTCACACGACAACCTGCCCGTCATCCTCGCCGGCCACGCAGGAGGGGCGATCCAGACAGGTCGCTTCTTGAAAGCCACGTCTCAGCCGATGTCCAACTTATTCGTCAGCATGCTGAACACGTTCGGAGTTGAAACCACCGGATTCGGAGACTCAACCGGACGCATGGCTGAGATCTGAATCTGACGTCGGCTACTCTGCCTTGTAGAATCCGGCAGAGACACTGACGGTGTATGTCAGTTCCGTCGGTGAATCGCCGATCATCTGCAGGGTGTTGCCGGCAGCAGCCAGTTCCTGAGTCTTTCCGGCGAGGAGCTGGTAGTTCGGGCGGTTGTAGTCCGGAGTGAATCCTTCCAGGTTGTTGCCGGCCGTTCGAACGCTGCCAAGCGGACCAAGCTTCGAACCGGTCGATTCGGCCATCTCCCCCGCCTCTGCCACTGCTTTTGCGAAGGCTTCCTTCATCAAAGCGGCTCGTTCTTCCTTCGTCACCTGGCCCAGAAAGATGAAAACGGGTTCCGTTGAGTTCTGTTCATTGCCGGAGTTGTTGAACATCTGTGCCTCTTCGAGCATCTCCTGCTCCTCCGGAGACAGTTCTGCACTGGCGTCATCGCCGCTGAGCTTTGCACCGCGGATGGCTTCCTGCAGTTCCCACGCCGCAGCCAGCACATCCGGTCCGTCAGCTCAGACAAGTTTCCATTCTCCATCCATCGACGCTGCAACCGTGACCACAGGAGCAGCAGCTTCCTTGCCTGACTTTGCGTTCGCGCCGCCAAATGGATCTTCGGACGAGCTGCTTCGCATGCGCATCATCATGCGTCGGCTTGTGTCGGCCGTCTCGTTGTTCACCGTGAACGCACTGACCGAGACAGACTTATCTTCCACACTGAGTTCCTGCAGCTTTGCCTTTGCCTCGATGACTTGCTTCTGCAGCGCGGCGGTGGCTTCACGAATGTCGGAACCGCTGGCTCGAAGCGGAATCACGGCCAGCATCCGCGCCGCCGGCCGTTGAATCCGGGCCGATCCTGAACCCGAAAAGGGCGCAGTCGATTCCACCATCGATTGCCACGGCTGAGCGTGAACGTGGATGCACTGCGCAAGCATCAGAAGCACAGCGAGTCGTGAAAGAATTCTCATAGTTCTGCTCCGGGGAGAATCAAAAAATCCGCGAGGTGAATGCGATCAGATCGATTGTGTGGGGATTTTCGCGAGGCGACAGGCGTTTTCTCCGTTGCGCGACAACGCGCCGGATTACAAGCCGGCACGCCTTGCGAAACAAGTCACTGCCGTTCAACTTAGGACCGGCGCAGAAATAACTGTCGTCTTCCGGACGTGGAGCATCCCGGCGCGCCGGGATGCCTGGCACGATGGAATCGTGCCCCACTTATTTCTGTCCCAGTCCTTAGCGCAGTTTGTCGGCACCCTGTTCATCCCGGATTTTCTTTCTGAGTGCGATGATTTCCGGGCCGGTCATCGTTCGGATGGTCCAGTAAAAATCTGACATGTTGGATGAATACTGAGCTTTTGACATGCGAAAGTACATTTCTTCGAGCAGCGGCATGTGTTGTGGATCGTTGGCGACCGTGAGGGCCTGATAGAGCATCTTTTGAGCACCGGCGTCGTTATCGTGTGCTCCCCGCCAGTGGTCGATCAGCAGTTGCAGGCCCTGTGTGTCCTTCAGCAACGCCAGCAGGTGGGCGGCACAAACCGCGACTTCGGTTCGGGATGATTGCAGGAACGGCGTCACCTGATCGACTGTCATGCCGTCGGGTGTGGTCAGAATCACAGGTTCGGGTTCGCTGCCGGAATACGAACGAGCGATGATCTGCGACGTCTGAATATGGAATTCATCCCCGATGGTCTGAATGCCAGACGCTCCCAGAGAAAGGAATCGCAGTGCTGTTTCAGCGAGTCGGATTTCCGGATCCGCCAGCAGCGTCATGGCCTGTCGCTGAGCATCGGCAACGCTCAGGCTGGCGAGCTGGAACTGCAGTGCCGTCGCGCGAAGTTCTGCAGGCAATGCCGTATCGCCGACCAGAGGCGCGGCGGCGTCTGCCACAGCCGGATCCTGGCACCAGGACAGCATCATCAGGCCGGCAATGAGCTGCCACCGTGTCCCCGCGGTCGTCATGTTACGACTGTCGCGGAGCATGGCTTCTTTCGTGAAACTGTCAACCTGTGTAACGGCATACTCTCGCCCCGTCGGATAGGAGTACCGCAGCGGTTCAAACTGCAATGCTGTTTCCTTGAGAGTGATCTCGTCTGCCGACAGCAAAGCCCAGATTTCCAACGTACTTCTGGGATCGCAGTTATCCGCCAGTTGCATCGTTACAGCGGCTCGGTCTTCAGCGGACGAGGCCGCATTCAGCAACAGGTGAAACAGCTCCTGCCGCGGTGCCCATGGCAACGCAGGAAGCAGCTCGGCGATGGATTCCATGTGGGCTCGATCGGCGGCTGCCTGCATCACAGCCGCCAGCGCTTCCGTGTTTCCCAGGATTGCCAGACACTTCGCAGCTGCCAGAGTTTCGTCACGTTCTCCGAGACGGAGAAACCGCTGCAGAGGCTCCTCGAACTGGTAGATTGATTCCGGGAGCGTTCGGTCACCGAGGATTTTCTGAAAGACGGCATCGCTGTCCTCGGCGGTGTAATGCGATGCACCCGGCTTCGCGATTGAGCCCGCCACGCTGGACGAGGATTCAATCATGACACTGTCAAAGTCGTTGTCAGAGTTTCCGGAAAAGAAGTTCCCGAGCGCACTGAGCAAGCTGCCTTCACGGTGTGTGGGCGTTGTGACTTCATCAGGCATCACTTCTATCGCGGGCGTTGCTTCTTCTGCGAGCGTTGGTGCGGCCTCTTCCAGCTTGTCTGTGCCAAGACGTGGGTGACTCGCCAGCTCCTGAATCTGAGTCTTAACAGTCTCCAGTATCTGGCGACGGACTTCCTTGCCCACTGCGTTCAGAGCAGCCACCCGCACTGACATGTCCTCGTCATCAAGCTGTGTCTGCACTTCCGGAAACGCGGTGTCGTGAAGATTCTCGACCAGCCGGGAAATCGCAGCAGCCCGGATCATGGGCGCGTCGTGTTTGCAGTAGTTTCGCAGCGACGTGTTGTAATCAAACGCTGACCAGCTCCGGGCTGATGCCGCACGAAAGATGACGAGTGCAAGCGCCGGGTGCCGTCCGACTGCCCGGTCGAGCGCGCTCAGCAATTCAGTCTGTTCAGCTTCACCACCGGCCGAAATGTGCGTCAGTCCTTCGATGACTTTTCCGACAACAAATCCGTCTTCGTCGTCGAGCCGTTTGAGAAACAAGAGTGAGGCGGGATCTGCGACCGCTGATGACGAGGGAGAAATCGCCTGGCTCGATCGTGAAGAGTCGGTGAGGTACTTGTGGATCCCCTCAACTGCTTCCGCGCGCACTCGCCAGCTGGCGTGATCCAGCAGCGGCAACAGTGCCGCAGCCGCCTTCACATCGGGAATCTGGCGCATGCAACGGACGGCGTGGACAACGAGATCGACGTCCTGTTCTCTGTTGATGTAATCTGTGATCGCCGGAACCAGTGAGGCTGTTCCGGCCTCCGCGAGGTGTTTCAGCACTGCAGCCCGGACGTTGGGATCAGGGTCGGCAAGCATCTTCACGAGCGGGCCGTCAGCTCGGCCGCCGCCGATTCGTTTAAGAGCTCCAAGTGAAATCTCGCGAATCAGCGGAGCGGGGTCAGCGACAAGTTCACTCAGCAGTGATTCGTCCTGTGAAGTGACTCGAGTGCTGAGTTCATGCACAGCGGCAACTCGCCTGCTGAACTCCGGAGTCGCCAGCAGTTCTATCCCGCCAGGCCATTGCATGACGAGTTCATTCGAGGCAGCGACCCGATAACGAGCCATCGACAGGCGGACCCGGGCTTCATCGTCAGGATCGTCGTTCATCGCTTCTCGGATCAGCGGAAGAACTCCGCTGCCCATGCGAGCCAGTTGTTCGCGATACGCGGCGGATTCCGTTGCGTCGGCGGTCAGCAGCATCCGCAGCAGGAGATCGGCTTCAACGATTTCTGACGGGGAAAGTTCTGTGTCATCGTCGGACTGAGGAAACTCCTTCTTCTTCAGCCAATCACTCAGGCCGCTGATACGTTCCGTCGTGATGGAGGTTGGAATCCACGGATCGAGACCGTCGACCGGGGCTTCCCATGCGGTCAATAACTCCAGATAGGCCAGCCGTTCCGAGAGCGATGCATCCGTGAACTCAGCCACAACATGGGCAGCGGCGAGCTGCGGGAATTCCACGACGCGACTGATCGCCGCTTCTCGAACGGAGGACTCACGACTGCGGAAATCCTTCAGCACTTTTCGAATCGTGGTGCTGGTCAGCTTCGCCGCAACTTTCTCGCTGGTGGTTTCAGAAGTGGCGACCGTGAATTGTTCGCTCAACCAGGCCGCCAGTGCATCGGAATCCATCATCCCCTCCTGCTGGCCGATGACCCGCCCGTCGGGCGTGAGAATCCGCAGTGCCGGGATCGCCGACACCACCATCTTCTCCGCCGCATCCTGTTCAACGTCAACATCCAGATGCACGGGCACCCAGCGCTCCAGCTCCTTC
>JANNGQ010000393.1:0-8585 GCA_031403975.1 Planctomycetota bacterium | reverse complement strand
GCGAGCTCGCCGAAAAGCAAAGCCGCTTGGTCGAGCGCATTCTTGCCGCCCCGTCTCAACCCGATACCGCCTGGTTGAAAGGCCTCGTGGCCAGCAGCACCACGGCGCCGCCGCATTGCACCCGGCACGTGCCGAGGGGCGCGAGGGCGCGCGCCACGGCCACCACGCGCGTGGGCGTGGCCGGCACCTTCACGAGTGACGTCGCGCCAGCGCTCCACGAACATTCCGCGGCATCGCGCCACACCCGCGCGTCGTCGTCGTGCTGTAGCACGAGTGAGTCGGTCGCGAGCAGGGCCTGCGCGCGCGCGAGTCGCGCCGGCAGGGCAGTCGCGGCGCCGGCCAGCCGCGCCCAGACCGTGGCGGTGCTGAGGTCGGGCGCCACCTCGAGGTCGAGTGCCTCGAGGTCGAGCGCCGCCGCCCGCAGGCGTTCGTGCACGACCACCGTCTTGACGAATGAGGGCAAAGCCATCAGCGGTCTGCTGAAGGAACTCGAAGGCAACCGAATCAGCATCGTCGACACACAGGCGAAAGAGACGATCCTGAACTCGGACATGATCGACGAACGCATCGGCTCAACGTCATCGCCGATGCCGTCGAACTTCGGGGAGACACTGTCCATCGAGCAGTTGAAAGACCTCGTCACCTACATGCTGGCACAAAGGCGCGTGGCAACGCCGTAGGATGGGCCCATCTGGCCCGTCCTGACGACTACGGCGTGACGGACGGGCTCATCCTGCGGTCAAATCTCGAACTTCGTCCCAATCTCGAAAGCTCTGCTCCGAACTTCCTGAGTCACGTAACTCGTTTCCCCTGAACTCCAGATGCCGACTCGCCAGATCATCATCGGAAGCCTGACCTGGTGCCTGCTCGTCGGAACTGGCTGGTTCGCCGCACACGGACAGTTCGCGGGCACGCCGCACAGGCTGAGCGAGGTTGTGTCCGACATCGGACATTGGCTGACCGGGGCGAAGTCCGAACAGACTGCAAAGGCCGAGGTCCTCGTGGTGCTGGCACCCGGTGATCCGATTCTGATACAGAGTCCGGACGGAAACTGGCGACAGGTCGGGCTGGTTCGGAATCATTTCTACTCGGTTCCCAAAGAGGCGGCCTATACGCGCGAAGCCAGTGTCATCCTGTATGACGATGCCGCAGCCGCATTTCCGGACGGATTCGTCCTGGAGTACCACACGACTCCAACAACTCTGGACTGGGTTGTGCAGACGATGATTCCTCCCGAGCGGCAGCGGGAGATATCCAGACTGATTGCGGACGACTGGAAGACTCACCGGGCGGAATTTGTCGCAAAACTGCTGCCGCTGGTTGAACGCAGTCTGCAGATCACGATCGACGAAACCGAGAAGGCCCTGCCGGATGTGCTCCGTTCACATCGGTCCGAATTTGCGAAACTCGCCGATCGATATCAAGTGGAAATCATCCGGCGGCAGGTTGTTCCCCTGGTCCGGGAAGAGCTGCTTCCGATTGTTGAGGAAGAGATCCGGCCGGTTGCAACAAAACTCGGGAAGGACCTGTGGGACCGCGTCTCCGTCTGGTCGTTTACCTGGCGTTATCTGTACGACGCATCACCGCTGCCGGCGCGGAATGCCGTGCAGAAGGAGTTTGACCGATTCATCGAGGAAGAAGCCATGCCGGCTCTGGAATTGCAGTCCGACGAATTCGTCGCTGTCACCGAGCGGATCATCGGGCGCATCAGCCGCAATGAAAAAGTCCGGGCAGTGGTCCGTGAGAATCTGCGAAAGGTCATGTCGGATCCTGAGCTGCAGGCCATCATCTGGGACGTCCTGCAGGAAACTCTGGTCGAAAATGAAGTGCTGCGGACGACCCTTCGGGAGTACTGGAAGAGTGCTGAGGCTCAGGATGCGCTGCAGCTGGCATCTGTTCGATTTGAACCCACAGCCCGTGCCATCGGAGATGCGATCTTCGGCAACCGAGAGTCGGGGATCACGCTGGAATTCTCGCGAGTTCTGAGGACTCAGATTCTGATGAAAGACCGCCGCTGGCTGGTCGTCATTCCAAAGCCGGATCAGACGCCCTCGACAGTTGCGGCAAGCGCCTCCGAGCCGCTGCAGATCATTCCCGCCGTCGAGCCAATGCCGTTTCCGATCGACTTCGAAGGCGAAACGAAAAGTCCATTGACTGAGTTTCACGCTGAAACGGAAGTACAGCCCTGATTCGGTTCCCCAGGTTGGAAACAGGATTCCGTCACTGATGATGTCAAACCTTTTCACCAGGCCTTTATTCGCTCCGGCGCTGAAGTATCTGCCGGACTCAGGATTGTTAATTGATGGCCCCGTGTTTACGGTTCTTCGGTTCTGATTGCGGGATGCAGAAGCTTCGCAGGTGCACGGCCTCAATGAACCCATCAGTACCTGAGTTCCGTCATTCGGGCAACATGACGATTCTCGCCCGTCCTTCAGCTGCGGACTCAATCACGCGATACCGTTTTCCACTGGCGACTGTTCCGGCGGCCTCCCGAGCCCCGTTCGGCCACCGAATTTCGACCGACGGACTCTCTTCCGTCGGGATTCCGAAATATGCTTCAGGCGCAAACGACGATGCGTAACTGCCACCGCCCCTGATCTGACGCCACTGGCTTCCGTGTGAGGTGATTGCGAAGAGCGTTCCACCAACAGTATGGCGCGCGGAACGGGTCCCGACCAGTTCGAGGTTCAGAGGACGGTCGATAGTATGTGAAGCATTGCGGAAGACCGTCGTGGGGGTGGTGAGCTGGCTGACGACCATGTCGGGCCTGCCGTCGCGATCGAGGTCGCCGATCGACAGCCCGCGCCCGTTTCGAGGCACCATCAGATCCGGACTCCCGGAAGCCACCTCATTGAAATATGTCCCTCCCTGATTGTCGAATACCAGCATCTTCTGCAGATACGGCGCATGATCCGGAACGTATTGCACATGCCCGTTCGCGGTGAGTACGTCCTCGTCACCGTCCAGATCGGCATCGCAAAACGCAGCGCCCCAGCCGACAAACTGTCCGGAGACCGAGTTGATGCCGGTGACATCGCTGACATGCCGGAAAAATGTGCCCGTCTGATTCCGATACAGCGCAAAGGTCTCGCGTTCGTAATTGGACACCCAGAGATCACCTAAACCGTCAAGGTTGTAGTCACCAAGATCGATGCTCATGCTGCCATCAGGAGTCCCGCGGTCACTGACGCTGGTCCCGCTGGCCTGTGAGGCATCCGTAAACCCCTTTCCGGCGTCATTCAGCAGCAGAAAATTCTCGTCTGTGTCATTCGAAACATAGACATCGATGTCATGGTCCTGATCGACGTCCGCCGTGAGCACGGCGAGTCCCTTGCCACCGCGCGGGAGTCCGAATTCGTCGGTTCGATTCAGAAACCCCCCGGCATTATCGCTGAGAAACACACTATCGTCGAGCGCCTCGAACTGCCGCGGCGAACAGACGTCCCTTGTCCTGCCGTCGGCCGCAAAACACTCCGGGTGATTTTCGAACGACCAATTCACATAGTGTGCGACATACACGTCGGGGTGCTGATCGCCGTTGAAATCTCCCCACGCCGCGCTGCTGCTCCAGAAGGGGTCGTCCAGACCCGACTGGTTCGTCATATCCGCAAAAGTTCCATCTCCGTGATTTCGGAAGAGCTGAACGCCGCCGTAACCGCTGATCAGCAGATCCGGGAAGCCGTCGTGGTCCATGTCGGTGACGGCCACGCCGTGACTGAAGCGAGACGGAACCATCAGACCGGAATTCCCGGATATGTCGGAGAATCGCCCACGACGGTTTCGCAGAAGCCCGGTCCCGTGCCCGGTCAGCGCTCGGTCCTGCAAAGAGCCTCCGCGAGGCAGAACGATGTCGAGCCAGCCGTCGCCGTCGATGTCCGAGATCCCGACACCTCCGCCGAGTGACTCAATGATCGCTCGTTCCCCGGCATCCTGGCCATTTGAATAGACCATCGCAGGGACAGCATCGCCGCTCATCAGTTCGAACCGAATGTTGCTCTGTGGAGCGGCGATCGCCGGGAGTATGGCTGACGTGGCGGCGTTTGAGATCACGTTACCGGCCGGGATAGTTTCAGATGACGGAGCCGCGTTCCGTCGTGTCGGATCGGCCGTTGATGGCTCCTCGTGGCAACCACAGAGGGTCAGAAGAAGACACGCGAATCGTAATGAGACACGTAATACCGGGGACTCGTCACGACAATTCACGGTGCCGCCCCTTCGAACGCAGGTGGCTGCTGACGGCGTTGAAAGTGCTGAAAGGCCTGCAGGACTTCAGCATCCTGCGGGGCGAGACCTGCGGCGGCCTGATACCACATTCCGGCAATGCTGGTACGTCCCAGCAATTCTGCCGTCTCCGCGAGCCGCAAACGCACCGCAACATCATCCGGTCGTTCGATCGCCTGCTGGTGAAACTCGGTGAATTGTGTCTGCAGCGCCATCAGTTCGACGGATCGGGATCTGGCGCTTGTGGCCTGTTCGGTCTGCCCCGCAGTGGCATAGACATCAGCCAGTCGAGCATGAAGCTGAGCCTCCCGAGGATGTCGATCGATCGCCGACTTCAGCAGCGGGACAGCCTCGTCAGTCCGCTGTCGCTCTTCCGCCAGCCGCACCGCTGTCAGTGTGGCTGCTACGTTGCCGGGCGAGAGCGTGAGCGACTCTGCAGCGAACTTCGACGACTCATCAAATCGCCGCAGCGCCAGACACACTTCCGCCCGTGCCGCGAATATCTGTGCCCTGAATTCCCCCGCAGGCAGTCCATCGACGGCACTGCCGATCGAATCGAGGCCTATCGAATCGAGCGTCGTGTCCGCTTCATCGTACCGGCGAAGTCGCATCAGGCACTCTCCCTTGCGGAGCTGACAGTACACGAGGAACTCCGGATTCAGCTGTGCCCGGTCAATCGCAGCATTCCACTGCGTCAGGGCTTCCCCATAGCGTTCAAAGTCCTGCAGAATGATCGCCCGAAACCGGTAGGCCCGAAAATCGTCCGGCGCGAACTGCACGACTCGCTCAAGAACATTGAGTGCATCGTCCATCGCCCCGATGTCATAGTACGCAGACGCCAGAAATCGGTGAGCGTCATCATGCGTCGCATCGAGTGAAATGGCTTTCTGCAGTGTTGTGATCGCTTCACGATAGCGCTGCAGCAGGTACAGCGTGCGTCCGGCCGCAGCCAGTGCCGGAAGTTCCGTCTCCGGTTTTTCCGAAGCTCGCCTGAGATTCTTTAAGGCGGATTCGAAGTGACCGTCCGAGGCCAGTCTCAGTCCCAGCAGCAGAGTACAGTGATGTTCAAACTCCGGAAGAGTTAACAGTTCGCGTGTGACCGCTGTCACTGTTGACCACTCCTCCAGGCGAGCGGCCTCCAGAGCCCGTTCAAATCTCTGCTGCGGGTCTGCACGATCCGCTCGCGTCATCCAGACGGTTGCCACTGCGGCCATCGCAAACGTCAGAACAGCGCCTGCTGTGATGGTGCGTCGTCTGTTCATAGGAACGGATTGATCAAAAAACGGCCGTCTTCACTTCCAACGGTGGACAGATCTGCAAATATGGCTTCAGAATAGCGCAGCGGCCCGAACACGGTTGCTCCGGCAGACCGTCCAGGGCAGATGCAGTATATGCCCGGCCCATGCCTGGAACAACACTTTTGAAAGTCAGGACACAATGGGGACTTCTCCAAAGCCCGCGAATGACGCACCAGGATTTGTCAAAGCTCCGCTCGAGCATACTCCGACGACGCTGAAGAGCACTTCTTCAGATGCACCGCGCGTTGAGCATGCCGCTGTCTGGATGACGGCCCTCGCCGGACTTCTGGCAGGAGCGGCATCCGCAGGACTGTTCTCAGTCGTCGACGGACAGATCATGCTGCCCGACCATCTGTCTGCCGTCGACATGTACTCCCCGGCAGATCTCCAGAAAGAGCGCGCCGCCGAAGAGTTGCGAATCGGGAATCTCAAGACACTGATCCTGGGAGCCACGTTCGGTGGCCTTGCGGCACTACTGATTGGCGTGGCGAGTAAGAGAACCGGAGCCGCCGGTTCGCGTCCGTCGTGGGCGCGGGTCGCAGGTTCGACAGTGATCGCCGCTTTGCTGGGTGCTGCCGGCAGTCGCATCGGGCAATCACTGGCCGAACATTGGGGGAGCGGGGTTTCCGAACAGTTATGGAAGGAAGCCGCCATGCGCGGCGTGATGTTCGTCCTCGTCGCTGTCGGAATTGGGCTGGCGTTCGGACGAAGTCTCAAGGAACGGCTTCAGGCCGTTGCCTACTCCGTGATCGGAGCCGGCCTCGCCTCAATGCTCTGCCCGGTCGTCGCTTCGTTCGCATTCCCGCACAGCAACTCCGAACGCCTGATCATGACAGACATCGTGGCAAACGGCAGTGTTCTGGCGATCGCTGCTTCCGCGGTCGGAGCCTTTATCTCCGTCTTTCGGAACCAGTCGCCTGCAGGGCATTGAGGGTCAGCCGATGACCACGACTCGCCCGTATCGGACATGGCTGTTTGTGGCCGCAGTTCTGATTCTTGTGGCCTGCGCAAGCCCCTTCATTGTTCCGCCGATCCTCTCAGAGATTTACATGCGGCGTGCACAGTCTCTGATGCAAAACCGCTGCTTTTCAAAATCGCTCACTCAGCTTCAGTCCGCCGCCGGCTGGTCAGTCGGCAATCCGAAGATCCTCCTGCTGCAGGCCAGGTGCAACCGGTATCTGGAAGACTGGACCGCCTGCAGCGATTTTCTCGACCGGGCAGAAACCTGCGGGCTTCCGGACTCGACCATCCGCCGCGAACGGCTACTGTGTAAGGTTCAGCGCGGAGAGTTTCCTGCCGGACCAGATGCAACCTTTTCGCAACTGATGCAATCCCTGGAACACGATGCCGCGACCGAAGAGGCAATCTCCGTCTGTGAAGCGTGTGTCACGGGCCTGCTGGAACTGGGAGACGCGGATCGCGCCGAACGGCTGCTTGATGCCTGGTCCGCGGACGCGCCGCAGGACGCGGATCTCCATCACTTTCGCGCGAAGGTCAGCAAGCTGCGCTTTGAAGAAGATCAGGCATGTGATTGGCTGCAGAAAGCCTGCGAACTGGCTCCCTCGCGACCCGACCTGCGAATCGCTCTGGGAAACATGTTGACAGACAACCAGCAGTTTGCAGCCGCCGCAGAGTCCTTTCAGGTGTGCGTTGAACTGCTCATCGCTGATCGCAGGCGCGCTGATGATCCGGCACAGATGCTGGCGACGGCACAGCTGCGGCTGGCTCGCTGTCAGTTTTCGATGGGTCACACTGATGCCGCAGAACGCTCGCTGCAGAATGCATCTTCGCTGAGCCATACCGGTGAGTCGCTGCTGCTGCGGGGGAAGATCCTGGTATCGCGATCAGCGTTCGCTGAGGCCGTCGCCATGTTTCGAAAGGCCCTCAATACGCGTCCGTGGGACACAGAAATCCGTTATGCCTTCGGCACGGCTCTTCGATCCGCCAATCAATCTGCAGAAGCCGCAGAGCATTTTGAGTTCATTGCCCAGGCAGGTGCCGAACTCGAACGAGCAGATCGATTGATGGAGAACGCCGTGCGTGATCCGGCCAACGCGGACATCAGATGCGAAGTGGCCGCGATTCTGTTGAAATACTCAGATCCCAAGGAAGCTGAACTCTGGATCCAAGCATGTCTCCGCCTGCAACCTCAGCACAAACCTGCTCTGCAGCTGCAGCAACAGCTGTCGGCAGAATTGCAGTCTCCGCGCTGATTGTCGGTCTTCCATTGTTGTCACTTGTCTCAGGCTGCGGACGCGATCGGAAGTCCGGCAACCCGGAGTTCCATGCGAATTCCGCCACGTCGTCCCCTGCCGGGGCGTCCTCTGGCCGGGCGTCCCCGAAGATTCAGTTTCAGGACGTTACAGCCGAATCGGGCATCCACTTTCAATACGCCAACGGAGAAGAATCTGGTCTGCGAACGATCCCGGAATTCGTCGGAGGCGGTGTCGGAACGCTGGATCTGGATTCGGACGATTCTCCTGATCTGTGTTTTGCCGGAGGCGGCGTGATCCGCCCAGGACAGAACGTTTCCGGAGTCGCGTCAAGGCTCTTTCGCCAATTGCCGCACACTCTGCGATTCTCCGACGTGACACTGGCCTGCGGCCTTGATTCCTCCGATTTGTACTCGCACGGCGTCGCCGTGTGTGACTTCGACAACGATGGCTTTTCCGATGTGCTGCTGACTGGATGGCAGGGCCTGCAGCTTTGGCAGAATCAAGGCGACGGATCCTTTGCTGAAATCACACGGACGGCACATCTGAGTGACCCTCGTTTTACGACAAGCGCTGCCTGGGGTGATCTGAACGGAGACGGTGCTTCGGATCTGTACGTCGCGCGGTATATGAACTGGTCATGGGACAACCATCCAACCTGTGCCGCACGGGACGGGTCTCGCGATATCTGCAACCCGAGAACTTTTGATCCGCTGCCGGACTCGCTGTACCTCAGTGACCTCCAGGGCAGCTTTGTTGATGTGACTGATGCGTACGGCATTCGAGCGGACGGAAAGGGCCTGGGAGTCCTGATGGCCGATCTCGATGCCGATCAGGATGTCGACATTTATGT
>JANNGQ010000392.1:0-3462 GCA_031403975.1 Planctomycetota bacterium | reverse complement strand
CTACATGAATCAGTATCAGCATTTCGGCAACGGTGACGGTCATGGCAAAACATCACGGAACTCGATTTGTGCAGTTAGTCGATGCCGTCCGGTCGAAAGTGACGGAATGCTCGATAGAGGACGTCGTGCAGCGGCAATCCGCCGGAGACAAGTTCGTTCTTGTCGACGTCCGTGAAGAAAGCGAATTCAGCGCCGGGCGGATTCCCGGAGCGAAGCATCTCGGCAAAGGTGTCATCGAGCGGGATATTGAAGAAGCCATCCCCGACACGACGACACCGATTGTACTTTATTGCGGCGGCGGTTACCGGTCCGCTCTCGCTGCGATCAATCTGCAGCAGATGGGTTATACCAATGTGATCTCTATGGACGGCGGTTTTCGAGGCTGGAAAGACAGCGGGCACGAAGTGGATTTGTCGCCGATGTAGGCTGCGTGAAGGTTGAAATAGTTTCCCGCCCCCGGCCTGCCGGATTAGTGGAGATTACTTTGTGGGGCAGGCTTTTAGCCTGCCGTGCGTTGAGGAATTACCTGTGTTTTTGGATTGACGCGGCAGGCTAAAAGCCTGCCCCACGATTAAAACGACAGTCCCAAGGCCCGGTGGGGTTTCTTGTTTGAGGATGTGACGGGCTCCGAAACCCGTCGTGAGGAAACACTCGTCACAAGACCAAAGCAATCATGCAGCAACTCACTCCCACCTTCGCTGTTCAGTTTGATCACGAACATCGCTCCAATGCCGTGCGTAACATGATCGCCAGGCATGAGCCGCATTCGCTGCGAACATTTACCCCCAGCCAGGCCGTCCTGGCGAAGTCCGCGGGAGTCTTTCACTGGACTCCGGAAGGGCGGCGGCTGTTCGACTATAGCTCCGGAGTTCTTGTTGCGAATCTCGGGCACAATCCGAAGCGCTGGCTGTCGAGATTTGCCGGATACCTCGGCTGGAATGCCTCGACGTTTTCGTCGGTCGACGACGGGTTCGTTCAGGCTGTGTCACTGACAGCGTACAACGCCATCACGGAACTGGAAGCCGAAGCCAGTCGGCGACTGGTTGCCAATCTGCACGCAAGTCCCGGAGGCGGTCGGCTGGAGACCGTCATCTGGGCGGCTTCAGGTTCAGAAGCCGTTCAGAAAGCCCTCTGGGCCTGCATGAGGCGCGATCCCGCACGGCAGATGATTCTCGCGACGCGTTATGGGTTTCACGGCAAAAAGGGACTCAGTGGAGCCGTGACGGGATCGGAGAGTGATCCGGACCGCGATCAACGAGTCCGCTTCATCTCATTTCCGCGCGAAGAATGTTCGGATATCGATCGTCCGGCGAAAGTCTTTGATGCAGCTCTGTTCCGACAGGAGCTGGAACGTATCCAGGTTGAAACAAACGGCTCAATCGGATGTCTGATCACAGAACCATACCTTGGCGGCGGTGGCAGTTTTCATCCGCCAAAAGCCTACCTGCAGATGCTGCAGCAGTTCTGCCGCGAGCATGACATCCTGTTTATCCTGGACGAAGTGCAGTCCAACTTCGGCCGTACAGGGAAAATGTATGCCTTCGAATCCTACGGTTTAGAGCCCGACTTTGTGTGTCTCGGCAAAGGTCTTGGCAACGGAATTCCCGTCAGTGCCGCTGTCGGTCGCCGGGATGTCTGTGAGCCGATGGGCTACGGTTCCACGTCGGACACGTGGAGCGCCAATCCGCTGTCGAGCGCGGCTGTTCTTGCCACACTGGATGAGTTCGAAGGCACCGACGTTCTGGATCGGACTCGGCATCTTCACGGGATCTTCGTCGCCGGCCTGCGTCGACTGAAGGAAACCGGGATCATCGTCAACGTCCGCGGCGAAGGCATGGTCTTCGGTCTCGAATGCGGATCGCTGGGAGCCCGGACTCCGAATCAGGTCGCCAACGCCATCATCGAACGCTGCTATCTCGGCAACACGCACAACGACGGAATCCATCTCCTCGGCCCGCTCGCCGACTGCGTGATCCGCATCAGCCCGCCGATGTGCATGACCGACGAAGACGCGAAGCATTCGCTGCAGCTGCTGCTTGAGTTCGTGAGCGATGTTGCGACGTCGTAGTCGACCGTGAAAGAAGCAGGGATTCTGAACGGCGCAGCGTTTGCTCGTTTCTCAGCCATTGTTCATGCATTCACTGCTTCGATTGGCGTGACGGGCGGCACTCTGCTGCTTGAAGATCCTGTGCTGGAGTTCGTTTGTCGGGAAACCCATGACGCGCTGGCTCGTTACCGGATATGATTTGCTTTAGAACCCCTGAAAACACCTCCGTGGCCGCGTTGTGTCGAGAGTGGTCGAGATGCTCATCTACAAATCCGCATTCAAATGGGAAGACGGAGTTTGCCTCGGCGAAGTGCTTGATTTCCCGGGGACAGTCGCCTCCGGCGAGACTCTTGCACAAGCTCGAACGGAATTGGCGGAAGCGCTTCGGGATATGGCCGAAACAAATCTGCTTCGCGGTGAATCGCTGCCACTGCCGGATCCTGGTAAAAATGATCCCGACGCCGAGCTGATGGAGCCCATTTACCTTATCCTTCAGGCTGGCCAACGGCTGGCACAACTCGTGGCAGCACCGTCGCCATGAAGCGGAGGGATCTGATTCGGTATCTCGAAGGGCAGGGTTGCGTGCTGATTCGAGAAGGGCACAGCCATTCGATCTATGAGAATTCACTCCTGCGTCGCAGGGCTCCTGTGCCGCGTCACCGGGAGATTCCAGATCCGCTGGCAAAGTCAATTTGCCGACAGCTCGGTCTGCCGACGCCATAATTACACAAGATTCGATCGGTTCGACCTCAACCATGTTCCGCCTTCTGGCATTTCATCACGGACGACGACTGGACCGCGAGTTTCTGCTTGCCGGGGAGACCAGTTATGTGCTGGGGCGCGCGGATGAAGCCGGGCTGCAGACGGACTGGGATGAGAGGATTTCGCGCCGGCATGTTGAGATCACCGTCGACGCGAACGGCGTGAAGATCCGCAGACTGACGGATACATCGAATCCCGTGTTTGTCGACGGCATGGAGGTTTCGACGGCGACGCTGTGTTCGGGGCAATCGTTCGTGATCGGAACGTCGCGGTTTGAACTGCAGCAGGTGACTCAGACAGATTCGTCCGGCAATCAGCCGGTGCAGCAGCTTGCGATCGACCGCCAGCAGCTGCAGCGTATTCGATACGACGACGCGGCCAAGCGGATCGACGTGCTGACCAGTCTGCCGGCTGTGATTCGTGAATCCGGTGTTGAGCGGGATCTGCATGTGCGGCTGGCCAGTCTGCTGCTGGCGGGCGTCCAGAACGCGGACGGTGTCGCGGTGGTGGGACTGGCGGACAACGGCAAACCCCGGGTGTTTCATCAGGAGCAGCGATTCGAGACCGGGACGCTGATGCAGCCCAGTACGCGGCTGATTTCCAATGCGATGGAACAGCAGACCACCATTCTGCATGTCTGGGACAACGCAGTC
>JANNGQ010000391.1:0-3858 GCA_031403975.1 Planctomycetota bacterium | reverse complement strand
AAACTACCCGCACGGTCATCCGCTATGAGCGGGAACGTCCAGGCGAGCTGCTCCACATGGACGTCAAGAAGCTCGGAAGAATCCCAGATGGCGGGGGCAAACGCTTCGATCCCGGCTTCGCTGCTTCTGGAGAGAACTGCGTGCACGCCGATTGATTGAACTGGCCCGCCAGAATCCGGACCAGGCGGCAGGCGATGCTTTGCGTGCCGAAGCCAGAGCACTCGTGGCAATCCTTGAGCCATTGAAGATCAATCGTCCCAACACGCAAGTCCTGTTGGGACGACTGGCGATGGAAGAGCGACGATTTCCCGAGGCTGCAGAACACTTTGAAACGGCGTGGACGGAGGGAAAAGACACCGTGTCTGTCGGAACGGAGCTGGTGTACGCGCTGCGGGCGTCCGGAAACACGGCACGCGTTGAATTCTATCTGGGTCAGATGCAGAGCTTTCTTACCGTCTCACCGCAGCTGTTTGACGTGGCCCTTGGTTCCCGGTCGCCCGTCAGTTTCGGTGACCAGGATCGGCCCAGCCAGATCGCGACGGCCTGGGTGGAATCAGTCGGGGACGCTGACAGCTATCTGCGATTGGCTCGGGCGTTACTGTTTGCGAAGGTTCAGGTCGAACCGCAGCGAACGCAGAACCTGCAACAGGCTGAAACGGCCTATCGCAAGGCCATCGAACTGGATCCGAAGAATCCCCAGTCGTGGGGTGAGTTCCTCCGCTTCATCTACCGCGAACAGAATGATCCGTCCCGGATGCTCGCAGAACTGAATACCTTCTCGCAAAACTCAGAAGTATTGGAGCTTGATCGCTGTTTCGTCGCCGCCCAACTGCTTTCGGAGTTGGGTTTGCGTCAGCCCGCGGCTCGATTCTGGAACAAGACGGTTGAGCTGGTCCAGACGCGAGATGACAAGGAGTCGAAGGGACGAGTATTAGCGCTGGCTGCCGCGTTCTTTGCCGGCAGTGATGCATCGCTGCCGGCAGATCTGGTGCGGGCGACAGATCTGGCCCGTCAGGCGCGGGCCTTGAATCCGATGGACGCGGGGAATCTGCGTCTGCTGACGGCTCTGCTCAACGAAGACGCCGAATCGGCCGCCTCGCTGAATGAAGCCGCGGCGCTTCATGTTAAGCTGCGCGAGGCCAGCCAGCCTCTCACGGACCCTGACAATCGCATCATGGCTTCGACGCTGTATCGTCGCGCAGAGTTGCCTGCCGCTGAGACTACCGTCAGTGATTTGCAGGAGGCGGCTCGACTGTTGAAATCCGTGGGGCAGCCGACTGAGGCGGACGGAGTTCAGCTGGCACTCGTTGTCGGCGCCCAGGGCGATCCGCCGGCCGCGTTACTCGCGCTGAGCGAACACGCCAGGCGTACCGATGCCAGCGTACCGACGATTCGGGCCTTTGTGGAATACTGGCAGAAAAACTTTTCGGGGCAGGCCATTCTGGCGGATCGAGTGCAGCAGGCACTGCTGGCACTCGAAAGCAGGGCCGGAGCCGAAATCGTCGCACTTGAGCTGAGACTGCAACCCGCCGATCTGACCAGCGACGAACAGCTGGAGATTGTGCGGCAGTTCGTCACCGGCGTCGCGGCTGCAAAAACAACAGCTGCAGACCGAGATGCGTTGCTCCAGCAGGCATTTAAACTGCTGGCCGGCAAGGATCAGCGGGACATGAGTTTACAGCTGCTGTCTGAGGATCTGACACCATTGACGACGGGGCAGAAATTGACAGCTCTGGTGATTGCTTCGATCCTGGAAAGTGGTTCGCCGGAGTTTGAAGCCACTCTCGGCACCATGATCGCAGCACAAATTCCGCAGCTCGACAATGCCATTGCGGATCGGGCGGCGGCCGACTATTACTTCATGCGAGCCAACTGGAAGGAAGCCGAGCAGTATTACCGAAAATGCCTGCAGAGAGATGCCAAAGACGTGGCCGTCATTAACAATCTGGCATTAGTAGTTGCCGAGCAACGTGGTGATTTTGCAGAAGCTGATGCGCTTGTGCAGCAGTGCAAGGCAATTATGGTGGATAGCAAAGCACCCGTCGGCAGCGATTCTTTCCTGCTGGACACGCAGTCCCAGCTGTTGCTGGCGGCCGGAAAAACCGAACAGGCTTATGCGATCCTGGTGCCGCTTTCACAATCAGTGACAGCGGATGCTTCGGTGTATCTGCACCTTGCCGAATGTCTGCATCAGATGAACAAGGTCGAAGAGTCCGGTAAAGCCTTCGACGTCGCCACACAATTGGGCCTCGACGTCAAACTGTTGCCACCCATGGACAAGACAATCCACGAGAAACTGCTCGCCGTCTACGCCACACAGGCAAAGCAATGATCGTCCGGAGGTCCCCCATCCCGGAATGGCTGCGGCCCTGGAACGAGTCGGTGAATCACGGCGCCCCTTCCGCCGGGGCAGGCGTTGCCGGGAGTGCCTTCTGAGCTTCTTCCAGAGCTTTGGCTTGAGCGGCCTGCGCTTCTTCCATTTGTTTTCGTGATGCCGCCATCATGTGTTCCTGAGCGTCAATCATGCGTGCCAGCATGTGATTGGCGAGGGCTTCGCCGAGGCTCGTCTGCAGCAGGATTCCGCTGTCATCGGCTTCCAGCGTCAACCAGAACTGCTGTGATCCGCCCAGGTCAAACGCGCGCTGCATGATCGGAGTTGGCTTCTCCGGGTTAGCATAACCAGCACCGAAAAACATCGAGAGTCCCATCGGATTCGGCGGAAACCACCAGGCGTTTTCATCCAGGTAGTGTGGCAGCTGCGCGATACCGGCCGGGTCATCCTGCGGATACGACAACCAGCGTTCCATGTCGATGCGAAGGCTGACCAGAGGAGTCCTGGCCGCCGCGCTCCCCTCGGTGCAGCGGGCCACGGACTGCCGGATGATCTCTTTTGAGTCCTCTGTTCCTGCTGCGAACCAGAGGCACGAATTCTGATGCGCCAGCCAGATGTGAGTGATCACGATTCCGCTGTCCCTGCGGATCGAGTCGACTCCGTCGGGGGGCAGCTGAATCCGGATCATCTGCAAGCCATCGACTTCTGTCAGACGGATGAGCTGATCAACGTCCGGTGGATTTCCCGGCATGTGCATCAGGAAGTGATGAATGCTCGACAGCAGCTGCGGATTGTCATTCAACTGCAGCCCTCCGTAAAAAACTCCGCCAGACTCTTTCGTCCATCCGGCCTTCACGAGCAATTCCAGATTCCTATGCTCGGCGATGCCCGCCAGAGTTTCAGAAAGTGCCGTTGCCGCTGTGACCATCGCGGGATCTTCGTTGAAGTCACGTCCGATGGTCTCCTGAAACCAGGACCCCGTGGCAAGCAGAGCGGCTGGTGCTTCTTCCGGAAGTCGCACACACAGATGAACCGTTGCCGCAGCGTTGTCACCAAGAATTGGTGCGAATCGGCTGACTCCCCCGGCCTCCAGCAGCTGCTTCGTAAGCTGACTGTTGTTTCGAGCCCGGATGCGGAGCTCACCGCGAATTGACGGTTCGTCTTCCGACGCAAACCTCAGCCAGCCTTCGGAGTGATCCACGTCAAACAAGACAGTCTTCGTCAGTGCAAGTCCCACGTCGCCCGAAGAGCGTCGCATTGCATAGCTCGTTTCCGGCTCGTCATCCCGCTGCTGCAGTTGCGACCCGACGGCGGCGGTCAGGATGTTCCATCCGAGCATTCGGATGCCCTGCGGAATCCGGTCAAGGTAGGCATCGAAGCCAAGATCCGTGGACCCGTCGACGCCGCTGGTGATTGCGTCCGCCGACGGCAGCTCCATCGTGAACAGTTCGTCGAAACTGCCTTCATAGAGCATGTTGTCGTGGAACCGCAGGAGTTGCGTCATTCCATAGGTCTGTTCCACGAAC
>JANNGQ010000390.1:0-6060 GCA_031403975.1 Planctomycetota bacterium | reverse complement strand
CCGCAGAACTCCACATCTATTCTGCCGCCGGACATGGCTTCGGCTATCGCCCCGGCACAACCTCGGCAGCCGGTGACTGGCCTATCCGCCTTCGCGAATGGATGACGGACGGCGGACTTCTGCCGTGATGAACGGGCGAGGTCGGTCACGGTCTCGGATGATTCCATTTCAGCGAATTGCAAGATTTGCCAGTATGTTCTTCCTGTACGCTTCAACGCCGGGCTGACGGTAGGGATTTGTGCCGACCAGTCGGCCTTCGACAACTGTCGCCAGCATCAGCATCTGGAACAGTTGTCCGAGCACATGTTCATTGATCGTGGGAAGCACCAGATCGGTCGTCGGGCAGCGTTCGTCGGCGCAGGCTTTGTTGGTGCCCTCGATTGTTGCCTGCAGCAGCCGTGGCAAGGTGACGCCGGCCAACTGGTTGAGCTGGTCGTGATCCAGTTCATGTTTCGGAACGGCAATCGGAGGACACTGCGGCCGACCGGGCAGCAGGTTCGTGATCAGCTTGTCCCGCCGGCATTCCTGATCCAGCCGACCCCGGCTGTGAAGGTCTCGTGGGTTGACAACGGTGAGCGGAGTCACACCCCTCTCGCGCCTGCCGGGGCTTTCGCCGAGCAAGTGGTCATACCACATTCCGACGGCTTCGAGCTGACTGCCCCAGGTTGCCAGAATCCGATGAATTATTCCCTGGTCCGTTTCGAACGCATGTCCCACGGCGACATACTGCAGTATGGTGTTGCTCTCGAACGGTGCTGATCGAAAATGCTCTGTCATACATCGAGCGCCTTCCAGCAGAGCGAGGATATTCATTCCGGCGGCGGCGGCAGGAAGCAGGCCCACAGCCGTGAGAATTGAAAACCGTCCGCCGATGCCGTCGGGGATTGAGAACACATCGGGATATCCTGCGGCATTCGCCAGATTCCGCAGCCGTCCGCAGCCGCCTGTGACAGGAACAATCAAGTTCTTTGCCTCTGCCCCGAATCTTCGTTCGATGAGGGTTCGGAAGGTGCGGAATGCGGCGGCGGATTCCAGAGTTCCTCCGGACTTGCTGATCACTATGATCGCCGTGCGTCCGTCCGCGGATGCAGGATGAGAGTCGGCTCGCTCATCCAGCAGATTCAGGAGAAACTGCTGCCGGTCGGAATCGACGTTCCAGCCTTCGAAGTAGATCCTGGGAATCCCGCCCCGCATCTTGCGGCTCTGCTCGTTGTGAAAAGGACCGCGAAGTGCGTCGAACAGAGCTCGTACTCCCCAGTACGATCCGCCGCCGCCGAGCACAACAACAGAGTCCGCCGCGTCTCGCAGCCGGGCTCCGCAGGCTTCCACTCTCGCGATGAGGCTTCTTTGCAGATTCTCCTGAGCATCCAGAAGCAGTTCTTCCGGCCATTGAATGAAACCTGCGTCCAGTGGCTGCTTCTCCGCGGGAATTGGTTGTCCCGACTGCCACAGCTCCACATCATTCAGCGTCTCATCACGAGCGGTCAGCAACGCGGATTTCAGCGCAGCAATCCGTCCCGGCGGCAGGAGCTTCGTGGCGGCATCAGTGACGTACTGAAGGATGGCATCCGACATTGAGGGTACTTTCGGTCCGAGGCCTGGACGTATCACTCAATGCGGCGTTGATCAGGCTGATTCCGTCATGATGCAGAAACGCACGATGCTTCGGGTCACTGAATTCACGGATGGAACGGCCAGATCACCGGAATCAGGATCACACACACGATCCACAGCAGAATATTCAGCGGCACACCGACTTTTACAAAGTCACTGAACCGATAACCACCGGGTCCGTAGACCATCATGTGAGTCTGATACCCCACAGGAGATGCAAACGCCAGGGACGCCGCCAGAGCAACGGCCATCACAAACGGTCGGGCGTCGCAGTGACTCAGCTCCGCCGCCTTCAGGCAAAACGGAAACGCGAGTGCTGCCGCACCGTTATTCGTAATGAGTTCATTCAGTACCATGGTCACAAAGTAAATCGCTGCCAGAGTCCCGTACGGTCCGAGCGGCTCCGTCAGGTTGTAGAGCAACTTTGACAACGCGAGCGCGGCTCCGGATTCATCGAGTGCGGTACCGAGCCCGAACGACGCACCGATGGCAATCAGCAGCGGCCATTCGACTGACTGCCGGGCATCGGCTCCTGACATACAGCGAGTCAGCACCATCAGGCCGCCGGCGAAGAACGCTCCCAGCATTGCGGTCTCGCTGTCGCCGAAGAACATCGTGGCCAGCAAACCGGCAAAAATCACCAGCGCTGCCCACCAGCGTTCGTAACGCACGGGCTGCGACCCTTCCACGTCACTCACCAGATAGAAATCCGGATTATTGCGGTGGGCCTGAGCAAAATTCGCTCCGGTCTGCATCAGCAGCGTATCACCGGCTTCCAGTTTCACATCCCCGATCTTGGTCGTCAGGCGCTCACCGTTGCGATGAATCGCCACAATCGCCGCGTTGTAGTGCGATCGGAACTGCGCTTCCCGCACGGTTTGCCCGATCAAAGGTGACGACCGGCTGACAACCGCCTCGCACATGCGCCGTCTTCGTTGTTCCTGAGAGGACTGGTCGGTCGCTTCTGCGGCCGGTTCCAGTCCGGGGATTTTCTTCAAGTCGACAATCGTGTCGACAACTCCCGTGAAAACAAGGCGGTCATCGGCTTCAATCACCGTGTCCGGACTCACCGGTGCGATCACGTTGCCGCGGCGGTCGATTTCCACAAGGAACAGTCCCGGCAGACGGCGGAGACCGGCGGTTTCAATGCTCTGGCCGATCAGTCGGCAGACCGGCATCACAACCATTTCCACCAGGTATTCCCGCCTCGCGTCACCGAACTGTTCCATGAGTTCCTTGCGTTCCGGCAGCAACCTGCGTCCGATCGTCAGCATGTAAAGTCCGCCGATCACAGCACAGGGCACTCCTGCATACCCGATTTCGAAGAAACTCATGCCCGGCATCCCGTCCCGGCGCATCAATCCGTCGACGACGAGATTGGTGCTCGTACCGATCCGGGAACAGCAGCCACCGAGAATCGTCATGAACGACAGAGGAATGAGCAGTTTTGACGGCGCCACGTGGTTCTTGCGGCACCAGGACATCACGACAGGAATCAGCATCGCGACGATCGGGGTATTGTTCAGAAACGTCGAAGTCACGGTCGTGAAGACGGCCAGCATCACGAAGCCGCCCAGTTCCGTATGAACGGGTCCGAGAATTCGTGTTCCTATGGCGTCAACAATTCCCGTTTCTTTCAATCCCGCCGTGACCACAAACAGAGCGGCCACCATCAGCAGGGAGCTGCTGATGAATCCCCCGAACGCCTGTGCGGATGAGATCACTCCGGTCAACGACAGTATGAGGATTGCAGCAACGAAGACGAGATCGGCCGGTTCCTCCCGTGCGAGGGCAATGAGCACAACGATCGTCACGGCGATCGTGAACCACATGGGCAGCATGTCTCGCGCCCATTCCATCGTTGTATAGGCTGTCAATGTCGGCACTGCGTTCGCATCGACAAGATGCGCATCAATGAATTGCGGCTCGTCCTCAATACACTTCGAATGCACGGCCAACAGATTGTTACCGGACTGCAGAGCCGCAGCCGCATCTCCGGCGAGCGGCAGCACAACATAGCCGTTGGACGTGCCGGCCAGATTCAGCACCAGACGTCCGTTCAAAAAGATCTCAGTCGGTCCTGCATGATGAACGTAGACAGCAGGTGCATCCGGAACAGTCGGCAGAGCAACGACTTTCCTGATCCAGATTTCAGACGTCTTCCATTCCGTAAATGTTCTGAAGGCCGGATTATTGAATGAACCGAATCCGCCGCGTCCGAGCTTCCAATCAGCGTCGTCGAAAGTGGACTCGAACCAGGCTCCCGGCTGCTGTTCTGAGTAGCGCCACTCAATATCAGCCTGACCGTCGGCAGCAACTGTATCACCGAACAGCATCAGCGAAGCGAGGACCAGCAGCACGGTCCCGCAGCGTCCGGCCCGATGACTGCACGCCAGCGTCGCCGTGACTGCGGCCAGCGTAAATAGTCTCATTGAAGTGCAAACAACGCGACGCATGCACGAAATCCAGTTCACCAAAGTCGCCACGCAGTCAAATCGCAGGAACCAGGCCACAATCCGGTGGCCGTGGATTGGCACGGACGATAGTCGCTGTGGCGATTTCCCGCCACGGAACCAATGGCATTCCCGTTCTGCACGATATCATCCTCGGGAAGTCGCAGATCTTATGACGCCAGAACGATGAGTGCAGACCAGATGACCAGCCGGCTCCTGATCGGAACAGACGAAGCAGGCTACGGGCCCAACCTGGGACCCCTGGTTGTCACGGCGACGGCCTGGGAACTGCCTGAAGGGCTGCCCCCGTCGGAACTCTGGAGTGAATTCCGGAAAGTGCTCACGGATCAACCTGAACGCGGCGACAATCGTCTATTTGTGGCTGACTCGAAGTTGGTGTTTTCAGCCGGGAAGAGTCTTGAAGATCTCGAAGTGCCGGTACTCGCATTCCTGCAGACTCTCAGATACGACACCACAACGATCGATTCACTGGGTGCCTCGCTCGGCGGACTGCGGTTTGTCGAAGGTTATCGCGGCGAGATCTGGAATCCGACACCCGGGCTGGTTCTGCCGCACGATTCCAGTGCAGATCATGTCGGTGAATGGTGTGAGATGCTCACCCCGGAAATGCAGCGACTGACGATTCCGCTGCTCGCGGCTCGGAGCCGGATTCTGTTTCCCGGAGAATTCAACCACCTGACCAGAGCGGCGGGTTCAAAGGGATCCGTGCTCTCGGAGGCGACGCTGGAACTCGTCCGAAGCCTGACGGACGCATTCCCGAACTATCCGTCCGCGTTGGTCGTCTGTGACAAGCATGGCGGACGCAATCGCTATGATGAATTGATCGCGGCCAGCTTTGATGATCAGTTTGTGTTCCGGATTCGGGAGTCCCGTGAGGTATCTCGCTACCGTATGGGACGGATGGAGTTCTGTTTCCGGACCAAAGCCGAAGAACTGCTTCCCGTAGCACTGTCGTCGATGATCTCCAAATACGTTCGTGAAATCCTGATGCAGCAGTTCAACACTTTCTGGATCTCACAAGTTCCAGGGCTGAAGCCGACTCAAGGCTATCCCGTGGACGCACAACGCTTTCGAACGGACATCGCTGAGTCTGTCAAGCAACTGGGAGTCACGGACGACGTCCTCTGGAGGCACCGTTAGGCAACGCCGTGAAGGATTTCTTTCAATGAAATCACTGGGATTGCAGCTGTAGCCGAAATCGTGAGATTTCGGGCCAGCCGCTATCCATCCGAATTCTCACGAATCCGGCTACAAAAATCCTTCACGGCGCCGACAGGGAACGTCGTGGCACATTTTCTGGAGACGTCACCAATGCCTCGCTACTGGCTGTTCAAGTCCGAGCCTGAATCGTTCTCCATTCACGATCTCGCTGCCTCCAAAGGCAGGAGAACTTCCTGGGAAGGTGTCCGCAACTACCAGGCTCGCAATATGCTTCGCGATGACGTCCGAAAAGGCGACGGTGTTCTGTTCTACCACAGCAGCACCGAACCGATGGTCATCGCTGGAACTGCAGAAGTCGTGAAGGACGGTTATCCCGATCACTTCGCCTGGGAAGCCGGACACAAATACTTTGATGAATCTTCATCGCCGGAAAAGATCGTCTGGTACATGGTTGACATCAGGCTCGTCCGGATTTTCAGACGACCAGTTACGCGAGCTGCTCTGGCTGATGATGCAGACTGTGGCGGTATGGTGTTGCTGAAAAAAGGCAGTCGACTCTCGATCCAGCCCGTGACCGAGGCAGAATGGAACGCCGTGCACAGGATTGCGGGATGCGACGTTCCTTAGACAATTGTCTGCGACTCACGATCGGGACGGCGCTGGGTCAGTATTGCTGGACCGTGGAATTGGATACTGTGTTGGCGCGAGATGATTCTCAGGACGCCGCATTGGCGGACGATGATCGCAGTCCATGATTCCTGTCCGACGATGATTCCCGGAGGTGTATGATGCAGATTCTGAAGAAGCTGAG
>JANNGQ010000389.1:0-5143 GCA_031403975.1 Planctomycetota bacterium | reverse complement strand
GCATATGAGTACGGCAATCTTGACGCCCTCGTGCCCGAACACAAATGGCTGGTCGCCGGTGTCAAAATAGCGCTTCTCGTCGAACACCTGATAGTTCGGTCGTGACAGCGCGCGACAGAATGAGCGGAACGCGCGAGACATGGTGTATGCGGCTGACATGCAGCAGGCCTTCGAGGCCGCCGATGCCGGAGACGCACGCAGCGTCCACACGTTGTTACGGCGCTACGTCGACGGATCCGAACTGGCCGAGTATCGCGGCAGCGAGTGGCACTACCTTTGGCGACGGATGCAGCCGGCAGGACGCAACATCGCCACGCTGCCGCAGGCGGTCTACATGACGGCCTTTTCGCCCGACAGAAAGACGCTGGCGATCGTTGGAAAGGATGCCATGCTCAGGCTTCTGTCCTGGCCTGACGCCACACTGCAGGCCGAGTGGCCGACCGACCAGCGGGAAGTCAACGGAGTTACATATTCGCCTGACGGACGTACGCTGTGGACAGCCGGAGACGACGGACGGCTGCAGCGTTGGGACATCAATTCGCAACAGAGGGAACTCAGCGTGCAAGCCCATGTTCCCAAGCTGGCTTTTGAAGTTTTGATTGACCATATTCGCGGACTGCTGATCTCGTGCGGAAGTGATGCGGCAATTCGACTGTGGGATCTCGACACAGGTGTTTCTCGTGGACTGCTCAACGGGCATGTGGAAACCGTTGACACGATTCAGTTGCATCCGGACGGTCGTCGGCTGATCTCAACGTCCGTGGACCACACTGTTCGAGTCTGGAATCTCGACTCATTTGAATGCGAACATGTGGTTGATGTGAAACCTGAACGCCCGCGACATTGCAGTGTATCGCCGGACGGACGATGGCTGGCGTTCTGCACTCCGGAACCTCAGTTGTACATTTACGATCTGCAGCATGAACGCATGATCCTGGGCGAAGGAACTTTCAACGAACTCATGCGAGTGTGTTTTGACGACAGCGGCAGCCGGCTGTTTGTGGCGGATAGGTCGGGAGTGATTGAGATCTGGAGAGGCATTTCTGATGCTTCCGGCGAAGTCACCTGGGAATCGACGGGGCAGGCCTGGCAGGCGCACAACACTCAGTTGAATCACTTGCGCTGGTCGACCGAGGATCGCGAACTGATCTCAGCCGCTCAGGACGGAAGTGTTGTTGCCTGGAAAGACCCGGGCGTGGAAACTCGGGGAGAAGCTGACCTGGAAATTACAGATGTGCGCGATTTTGTCTTTATCCGAGGCGGCGAGTTACTATTGGTGGCTTGTGAAGCAGGCGTGCTGACCGTGCCTGCATCCTCCGCTGCGGATGCCGCAGACCGTACGAATCGCGTGACAATTGACGATGGGTCGAGCTGGACGCATGTGGCCGCGTCTGCTGACGGGCACATTGTTGCCGGAGGATCCGAAGACGGATACGTCGGAATCTGGCGCATGGGTGAACTCCGACCAGGCCGACGAATCAGCGTGTTTGAAGATCTCGGTGTGCATTCACTGAGTTTTACACCGGACTCACGACACGTCTGGGTGACCGCACGAAGTGCCGGCAATGCGTTTCTGATCGATACCGAAACGGGCGAACGGAAAGCGGTGTCCGCCTCACAGTTCTCTCGTCATGCCGTGTTCTCCGCCGATGGAAGCCGATTTGCGACAGAAGAAACGGAGACGTCGTTGCAGATAATTGATTGGCATTCGCAGATGATACGTTGTCGCGTGCCGCCTCCGTCGCTGTTCGGTGAAACCGTCGAGTTTTCTCCGGACGGGCAGAAGCTGGCGGTTGCCGACGAGCGACGCGTAAGAATTCACGACACAACAACGGGAGAACTGTTGCAGGAACTGCTGGGGCACGACGACCGGATTTGCTGCGTGGCGTTTGCCGGTGACGGAAAATCGCTGGCGACTGTGAGTGGAGGGGATTGTTCGGTCAGGCTTTGGCACGTCGCCACGGGCCAGTCACTCTCGGAATTTCACTTTGGGAGCGGGGTGACATTCGAAGCTGCACGATGTCGGTTTTCTCATGACCTGCGGTGGTTCGCATTCCCGCAAAACGGTGACCGGATCCGGATTCTGCGCTGGAAATAATGCGACTGATCCAGTTTGGGTCGCTTCGTCGGGTATCCGGCGATCCAGCCATTGCCACGTCAGAACATTCAAAAGAGGAATCGCCCGAATCAGTGAACCTCAAATATCAATCGTGGCGCCACACCAGGGCGAAAGCGACACGGTTGGCAGAATCATTTGGGGCAAAACGATGAAGTTGGATTCTCTGACCAATCCCTTTCTATTCCCATCATTCTGCCCGCATCGTTCTGCCATCGCCGATTCGGACCAACTTTGCCGCAAACGAATCGTGTGGCGCCAACTTTGGATTTTTGGGTAGAGATGTTTGGGTCGCTTCGTCGGGGATCCGGCGATCCAGACATTGCCACATCAGAACATTCAAAAGAGGAATCGCCCGAATCAGTGAACCCCAAATATCAAAAGTGACGCCACACTAGGATATTGAAACTCAAGCGGCGGGGGAGAGGGGACAACGCTCGGCAATGTTTGTGCCTGACGTCATTGCATTACACTCACCGTTCGCCAGCGCACGACACTGAAATTCCCGAACCATGAGTTGTGTTGGCGGCCCTCACCGTTTCCAATATGTTACCGCCGTTACGCCCGCCTCGATTCAGGAACCTGAATGATGACTTCCGCTCAGCCGATGGATGAAGACCATACTGTGCTGCCCGAAGAAAGAGTCCGCAGAGGAGTGCTGATTCAGCTGTTCACCGCGGCCGTCAGCTTCGTTCTGGTCGCTGTTCCGTCGACACTCGGCGGCCTGTTCTTTCTGGACCCGATCCTGCGGAAACGCAAGGCGGCGGTCGGCGGTGTGACGAATGGCGAGATTGCTCGCAAAGACGACGCCGGATTTATTCGGCTGGATGTCACGAAGGACGCAGTGCCGCACGACGGAACACCATTGGCTGTCACTGTCCGGGATGATATTGTCGACGCCTGGAATCGGTTCAACGATGTACCCGTGGGAAGCATCTGGCTTCGCAAAGTCGGAGTCGGACCGGTCCTGGCTTTCAATTCCGTCTGCCCGCATCTGGGCTGTTCGGTGACCCATCGCCGCGCGGAGAATGATTTCTTCTGCCCGTGCCATACCAGCGTATTCTCACTTGACGGCACAAAGACAAATGCAATTCCTCCGCGGGACATGGACGCTCTGGAAGTCGCGATGAGAACCAACGGACAGGATGATGCAGCCGGAGTCGAGATCTGGGTCCGATTCCAGAACTTCCGCCGCGCCACGGCAAAGAAGATTGTGATTTGAAACAGAATCGGCATTCCTGCCCGTCGGATCTCGGTCGCACAGGAATGTGCCGCGGACATTGAGACGCTATGGCGACTCGGTCCAATTTGCATTCGTCGTGTCGACGACACGAGCCAGAACCACCCCGTCGACTGCAACTTGTGCGACACCGATCGCTCCCTCCGGACCTGTTCGCAGCGATGGCCGAAGATCGGCGAGTCGGTGAATCAACAGCAGGAGTCCCTTCTGTTTCGTCGAATCATATTCAAACGGGATCAGATGAATGTTACGGTGCCGGACGATGGGAACGAGCGACTCTATATCCCCAAGCTGAAACTGATGACTCACCGGTGCAACCATGACGGTTGAATTTTCTGGGATCTGACTCCAGAAGTTCCCGTTCAGGGCGTCCGACCAATAGCTGGCCTCCATGCCGAGCCAGGCCGCGCCGCGATTCCCACCTGCGAACAGTCCGTATTGCGAAATCGCATGCGGCGTCATGACGGTCACAAAGATGTACGACGTAAGAAACGGAAGACACAGGCAGACGCTGACAATGCGCCGCGTTTTCGTCCACGGTCCCTGTTTGGCGATCACAGACGGTTCAGTGCTATTCCGGGGAAACACAGACGCTGCGCGAAATCGCCCAGCCAGCAACGCGATCGAAGGCATCACAATCAGAAACAGACGCGTCCCGTCGTAGACCGGTGTGCCCGGACATGCAAAGACCAGCAACGGGACAGCAATGCTGAGCAGCAGCAGTCGATCCTTCGCATCGAATGTCTGCAGAATCAAACGTGCCTTCAGAGGCAGAATCGTCCAGAAGGGCAGCGAAATCAGCGTCATCACAAACGGATAATGCCAGGGCACAGCCTTGTCTTCGAATTGTTCGCCGAAGTACCAGCAGTAAAGCGTCTGGCGATCCGTTGTTCGTCCGAGATAGCGCAACACATTGTGAACCGGGTCGAGCCACAACCACGGCCAGCCGGCAAAGAAGACAGCTGCGCCGACGACCGACCAGCATGCCAGCGGTCGAATGGCGCCATCGCGAAAACGCCAGACTGCCCAAAGAAAGATAACCGGTGGCAGCAGTATTCCCTGCACCTTTGTCAGGAGCAGCAGTCCCCACAACGCACCGCTGACCATCGCCTGACGGTTCGAAGGAGCCCTTTCACCAGTCCACCATGAAAGCAGCGGGATCATTGCCGCGACCCACGCGAGGTTCGTCGCCGACTCCAGCGCCGCAATGCGGGCATGACCAATGACATTCGGCATGCAGATGAGCATGGCAGCAACCATGATCCCGGCGCCCGTTCCGTATCGGCGAAGTGCAAACTCAGACAGCAGAAATACGGTCAACGCGAATGCAAAACATGATCCAAGCCGCGCAGCAGGGACGTTGTAAACACAGTCCTCCGATCCCGGAATCAGCCACGATGTGAGCTGATGAGCAGTCCCCAGCAGGACTCGCCCGAGCGGCGGATGATCGGGCAGATAACGATGACTTCCGAAGACATCCTTTGCAACGGACGGTGTGAACAGCAGCGGCCCGTGCTGACTCAACGCATCGACCAGATAAACGCCCTGATCGATGTTAAACGATTCATCCAGCGTCAGCCCCGGTCCGGCCGGCAGAATCGAATCGACAAGTCCATGATTGATCATCACCGCCGCGAGCAGGAACGCGATGATGCCGGAAGCAGCGGAGATCCAGGAGATTCTGAACATTCCGGCAGAGTGTAAGCGTATCGGGCGCAGCGAGTCACCTGTTTTGGGGGAGGGCGAGCGGCAGGAAAGAATTTACCAACCCGACGTGTCAGCGAGGG
>JANNGQ010000388.1:0-2286 GCA_031403975.1 Planctomycetota bacterium | reverse complement strand
CGAAGTATTCGGATGGCAGCGAACGAGATGTCACCAATCGGGCTTTGTATGAATCCAACGACAAAGCCATGGCCGACGTCAGCGGGAACGGCCTCGTCAAAATCCTGGACATCCCCGGCAAAGTCGCCGTGATGGTCCGGTATCAGGGCATGGTGGCGGTCTTTAATGCATCGGTTCCGCTGGGCGCTCCGGTCGAGACCCTGCCGCCCTCGAAGAACTTTGTTGATGAACTGGTGTTCGCGAATCTGAAGGAGCTCGGGATTCCTCCGTCGCCGGTCTGCGACGACGCGACGTTCCTTCGCAGAGTGTCTCTCGATATTGCCGGTCGTCTGCCGGCTGCCGACGAGGCAACTGCCTTCTTCGCCAGTCAGGATCCGGATAAACGCGATCAGGTTGTTGACTCTCTCCTGAGGAGCCCCGAGTACGCTGATTATTTTGCCAACAAATGGACGGCTTTGCTGAAGAATCGGCGCGACGATGCGAGCGACATGACGTCCAACTTTGCGTTCTACGCATGGGTGCGGGATAGTCTCTTAGCCAACAAACCGTATGATCAGATGGTCCGTGAATTGCTGGCAGCGACGGGCACGGTCATCGCGAATCCGCCGGTCGCGTGGTACAAGCGCGTCAAAGAACCCAAGCAGCAGCTGGAAGACGTGGCCCAGTTGTTCCTCGGAGTGCGGATGCAGTGTGCTCAGTGTCATCATCATCCGTATGAACGCTGGAGCCAGGATGACTATTACAGCCTCGCCGCTTTCTTCACTCAGGTCGGTCGCAAACCGTCCGCCACTCGCGGTGAAGACCTGATTTTCCACAAACGCGGCATCGCCGGAGCCGCAAACATCAAGACGGGTCTCGTCCTGAAACCCGCCGCGCTGGGTGATGCGATTCCACCGATCACTGCGGATGAAGATCCGCGACTCAAGCTCGCCGACTGGATGAGTGCCCCGGCCAATGAGTATTTTGCGAAGGCCGTGGTCAATCGGTACTGGAAGCACTTCTTCCGTCGAGGATTGATCGAACCGGAAGACGACATCCGCGACACGAACCCGCCGACCAATCCGGAATTGCTGTCTGCCATTGAGCAGCACTTCATCTCCAGCGGATTCGACCTGAAGGAATTGGTGCGTGTCATCGTCCGATCAACCGCGTATCAGCTCAGTTCTGTCCCGAACGAACACAATCTCGCCGACGTTCAGAACTATTCCCGCTACTATCCGCGGCGATTACAGGCCGAAGTCATGCTGGACGCGATCGATGACCTCATTGGCTCGCGCACGGACTTCCCGAATCTGCCCACCGGAACTCGCGCGATCGCGCTGCCGGATAACAGTTACAACAACGCATCCCCGTTTCTGAAAGTTTTCGGACGTCCGGAAAACGAAAGTGTGTGCGAATGCGAACGAGTTCAGT
This sequence comes from Planctomycetota bacterium, assembly GCA_031403975.1. Lineage (GTDB taxonomy): Bacteria > Planctomycetota > Planctomycetia > Planctomycetales > Planctomycetaceae > SXXK01. The sequence goes on along the minus strand of JANNGQ010000388.1, from coordinate 873 downwards.
CTTCCAGTCTCGCACAAAGTCTGCATCTGATGAACGCCGGGGATATCAAGTCGAAGCTGGCAACCGGCGGGGGGCGTGCAGATCAACTTGCAAGATCAGAAAAGTCGGCGGAAGAAAAAGTCCGCGAGCTGTATCTGGTGGCATTCTCTCGCGAACCTCGTGCCGACGAACAAACGGTGGCCCTCGATTTCCTTGCTGAACCGGAGGTCGCCGCAGCCGAAAAGTTTCAGGATCTGATCTGGGCGCTGATCAATACGAAAGAGTTCTTGTTCAATCACTGACAAACTGTTGCCCCGCCGCTCCATGCCGTGAACGATTGTTGTAGCCGGATTCGTGAGAATTCGGGGTCCTTTTTGTAGCCGGATTCGTGAGAATTCGGGGGCAGACAACAGGAAATCTGATGGCACATGATCGAACGGAGATCCAGCCGACGGAGCGGCTGGTCAACGGTAAACTGCTTGAGAGGCACGAGATGACCCACGCTCTACGAAATCTGCAACTTGCATCGCTGTGCATGGCGTCCATCTGTATCGTATCAACGGCGTCAGCCCAATCCGTCTGCCTTCCGTTGCCGCGCCTGCTGACGACGATGCCCATGGGCGGGACAGCAGGGACTCAGGTCGAGATCACAATCAGCGGCGAGAACATTGAGGACGCGGGAGAGCTGATCTTCACGAATCCGGGTCTTTCGGCAGTGCCGAAACTCGATCCGAACGGTCAACCGGACGCGAACAAATACATTGTCACGATTGCTGCCGACTGCCCGCCGGGGATCCACGAAGCGAGGCTGATGACTCGCCTGGGAATCACTTCCTCGCGAGTCTTCTGTGTCGGCACGCTGCCTGAGGTCACGCAGACAGCTCCGAACACGGC
>JANNGQ010000387.1:0-9238 GCA_031403975.1 Planctomycetota bacterium | reverse complement strand
TCGATCTCATCGGCGGAGGTCAGCGGCACGACGAACTGGCACATGCCACCGGGCGGCACCTTCTTTACACGCGGGTCCTTCACATCTTCCTTGAGGTTGAGCCCGAGCTCGAAGCGCTCGTTCGTCTTCGGCCCCAGCATGGCGAACTGCTTCTTGCGCCGAAGGGTCTCGTTTCCACAGGACCGTGCCGTTAAACGCATCACGGGCGATCAGTTTCCACTTCGAAGGCAGCTGAATCGAAATGCGACTGCCTTCGTCCATGATGTAAAACATCCGGCCATTCGTCGACACCAGCGCGCTCATGCTGGCCATGCGGTCATGATGGCGTGAGTACCGGGGACTTCCAACCCACTGCAGATGCCGCGGCGAATTCACGACTTCATCATGAGCCACCGCGTTGCCGCTGGCGTCGTGCAGATAATGCGACCAGTCATCGATGTTCGCAGGTCGCGGCTTCACGGTTTTCGCCCAAGTGCTGTCCGTCTGCTTCACCATCGCCACACCGTTCGGCACAAGCACTCGCAGGATTTCCTCCATCGCCACATCGCCCTGCTCTTCAATGACGAGCAGGTTTACCAGGTTGTCGACGTACGGCAGCTCCCTGCCGGCAAACTGGACCACGGAAACATCGCCATATTTGCCGGCAGCCCGAATCGTCTTCCTCGCTGCGTCCACCTTTTCGCCATCCGTTTCCAGCCCATGCACCTGAACCGCAGGACTTGTCTGCAGCGCCGCCGTGAGTTCTCCGGTGCCCGCTCCCAGATGGACGACGAACCCACCTGTTACGTTGGCAGCCGCCAGGATCGCTGCGGCGTCCTCGGCGACTCCGGCATGTCCAGTGCCGCTCAGACCTGGCATCAGCCCCAACGCCACAAGGCAAATCAAAGATCGGAAAACCATCGGGCGAACTCCACAAGAATCAAGTGCCCAGGAATGATCGATCAACGACGTCGCATCGCAGACTGTACTTCGTTTCGAACGCGGTGCCCACAATGAACGCCGCGCGGATTCCGGCGAGCCGGGAGCCGTCAGGCCCCGGACTTGTCTTCGCGAGTCCAGATAACATGTGGATTCGGTTGCCGGCGTATGTAGTGTATTACAGTCTCGACCGCGTGCTCATCTGGTAGCTTGCGTTTTGAGCCGCTCGTCGTCCACCATGTTCCGCTTGCTGGTTTGCCCCATTTGCGATTCAGACATCGCGAGCCCCATGCCTTGAGGTCACCGAGGATCTTTTCCGGATCAGGATTTCCCGGGACGCCCACGATGGCATGCAAATGCGAGTGCATTATTGCCGCAGCGATCAAAAGCCATCCACGATATTGTGTCGTCTCTTGCAACTGATTCAGAAGGGATGTTGCCTGGTCTGCGTTCAGCAGGATCGGTCGTGATTTCAGACCCCGTTCAGCCGATGCGCGAAGCGAGTCATTCGCCGGAGCCGGTGGCATTCCAAATTGATTGTGTTCGATGATCTGGCCGGTTTCATTCGGAGCGTCGCCTACATACCCGCGCTGATCACCGGGTAACCATGTTCCATATGTCGTCCAAGTCAGAAACCAATAGCGATCCACCTCAACATTGTTGCGATGACTATTCACCGTCAGCCCCCAATCCGAATTGGTTCTTCGCACGGCTTGGCGTGTCATTAAGACATGTCCGGGGGCTGACGCCGCCCGGCTCACTGGAAATTGAAGTCACCGGCGTGTCGGGGGCTCACCGCTTCACAGTCGTCAGCTGCATGTCATCCATATCCAGCTGACCGACTGCGCCGTTGAGTCCGATACGGAGAATCATTTCTTTGGCGGTGGGCGGAACGACAACGGTCGATCGGGCGTTTGTCCATTCAAAGCCGCCTCGCCATTTGCCGAGTACTGTTGTTCCGATTTCACGGCGGACGTGGTCGTAGAAATGGACGACCAGTGCGGCCTGCTCCGTCGCATTCGGGCCGGGAACGATGCCTTCACAGCGGACCCAGTAGTTCAACTGGATCGCTCCGATGGTGCGGCCGTCGATTGCTGATCCCTGCAATGCCTGGGATAGTGATCCGGTATCCTTGTTTTCAAAGCGCAGACAGACGCTGCCGCTCATCGGTGAGTCCGGACACATCAGGGTCTGACGCTGATAGTGCCAGCCATCGGCTTTCTCGTCACCGTTCTCGTCCGTCTCAAACGAACCGTTGACGATCTCCGGGCGTGTCGGATCGGGCTGGACTCGACGTTGTTCTTCGGAGGTTCCTGTCATCGGCACAAACAGCGTTGAAATCAGGCGTTCATCTTTGAGTTCGCCGTTTTCTTTCTTCAGCAGATGAAACGACTGCTGATAACGTTCACCTACCGGAATGATCATGCGACCGCCTTCTTTGAGCTGATCGATCAGCGGCTGAGGTACGTTTTCCGGTGAGCAGGTCACGATGATCCTGTCGAACGGTGCAAATTCCGGCCAGCCCTTGTAGCCGTCGCCATCGAGGCAATGCACGTTCGTGTAGTCCAGTTCCTTCAGCCGCTTCGCTGCCTGTCTGGAAAGTGCTGAAACGATTTCAATCGTGTAGACCTCTTTCACAATTTCGCCAAGGACGGCCGCCTGATAGCCACTGCCTGTGCCGATCTCGAGCACTCTGTCTTCCGGCTGCGGATCAAGCGCCTCCGTCATGTACGCCACAATGTACGGAGGCGAGATCGTCTGCTGATTGCCGATGGGCAGAGCCGTGTCTTCGTAAGCTCTGGCTCGCTGAGCGGGCGGCACGAATTCATGCCGAGGCACTTTTCTCAGCGCCCGCAGCACGAGCCGGTTCGAGATTCCTTCGGACTCAACCGCCGTGGCCACCATCTGTTCCCGAAGAACTTCGAAACGCGACTGAGCGGAAACAGAGACAGATAAAGTCGACACAACCAACGCACTCATCAGTGCAATTGACGAAACTCTGGTCATACCCGATTCCTGCTTTCATGCACTGGTATCGATGCCGGGTCCCGCCCTTCATTTGTCCCGCCACCGGGTTTACCCCGGTGGTTCAACGGCTTGTGCGCCACTTCTGCTGCATGATCGCCATTGTTTTCGACTGGCGTACAGGCCGATAAACCACCGGGAACAGCCCGGTCGTGATAAGAGCACAGCCGCTCTGCGACTGCCGCCCTGGAGTGTACACCGGGAATTGAGTCCGCAGAATATTGATCTGATCGATGCCGACGAACAGTGGCTGAGACACATGACCCTGCAGCGGCAATCACAAATCAAAAATCCGATCTCTCACTCTGACTGATGCCGCTCAGCGTTTTCGCGAAGTCAATTCTGAACCGGGGATTTGTCGAAAATGATGCTCTTCAGATCCTTGCGATGCGAAGAGTGTTCGTACTGAATCACTTACGATTTTCTCCCTTGAATGCGTCAACAAAAAAACATTCACGACGTTTGACAGTTCTTCATCGATGGTTAACATCGCCGCCCGTTGAGTGAGTGAGCGCTCGATGACGAATCTGCGTTCGTCGTCGGGCAAACCTGTCAAAACAGTCAGCCTGTCAGTACCGCCCTGCCCTCGTGGCGACGGCGATGGAGTGCCCGCGCAAGCTGAGTGCTTTCGCGAACGACCCCGTCCTTGTCTGTGGTGACGCTGCGCGCTGGCGAAGAGGAGGGGCGCATGACGCAGCCCGAACGTCACGACGACAAGTCTCTGCCTGTTTCCGCGCCAGCCCCGATGCCGGATCCGTCCGCGTCTGATTCGGGAGGCACAGAGTTACGACTTACGGACTCCCTGCTGCTGGCGATTCGCGACGCGGTCGGTGAACAGAATTTCCTGCACTGGTTCCACAATCGAACCCGGTTGGAAATTTCAGTTGACCGGTTAATCGTGCATGTGCCGAATCCGTTCATCCTCAACTGGCTGCTCAGGCGTTTCAGGGCTCCGCTGACGAAGGCTGCGCAGCTTGTGCTCGGGCCGTCCGCGTCCTGCCAGCTTGAAGTTGACAGTCTGCTGATGACAGAAGCAACTACCGGAACTGCGACACCGGCAGCCGACGGAAATACGGCAGACGAACAGGCGGCGCTGTCGGAGGGCCAGCCGTCAGACAACGCGCGACGGCTGTCCGGAGCCACACGGGCCACGCGAAAGCCGGCGGCTTCCCCGGCGTCCGAATCTGATCGTCCGAGTGCACTAAGTCTCACGGGCAACCGGCGTCGGTTTCGGAACTTTGAGTCCTTCGTTGCGGGCGAATGCAACGAACTTGCCGTGCTCGCCGCGCGACAGATTTCAGCCACTCCGGGAGAGCGCTACAACCCGCTGTTCGTGCATGGCGGAACGGGCACCGGGAAGACTCATCTGCTGGAGGCAATCTACACCGACGTGCGCCGGAATCATCCGACAAAACACGTGCTGTATCTGACCAGTGAAGCGTTCACCAACTTCTTCACGTCAGCTCTCAGTTCGCGTGGGGTTCCGTCGTTCCGTCAGCGGTTTCGAAGCGTCGATGTCCTGCTGATTGACAACATTGAGTTTCTGGACAATAAACGCGCCACACAGGAAGAGTTCCTGCACACGATCGTGCAGCTGATCGATCACGGCGGACAGGTCGTCATTTCGTCGGATCGGCATCCACGAATGCTGACAAAGCACCGGGAAGAGCTGACCACCCGGTTCCTCAGCGGACTGGTCTGCCGGATGGAAACTCCGGACGATCAGACTCGTCACAAACTGGTGCGGTCATTGGCGTCCGGAATGAAGGCCGTCTTCTGTGACGATGCTCTGGACTACATTGTCCGCCGTTGTCGCAAGAACACTCGCGAACTTCAGGGCGCGCTGAATCAGCTGGAGGGCCAGTTTGCACTGAACGGCAAACGCATCACACTGACGGTGGCTCGGGAAGTGCTGGGAGAAATGGCGCATGAATGCCGGCGACTGGTGCGGATCAGTGATGTCGAGAAAGTTGTCTGCGAAACATTCGGAGTCACTGCTGCAGACCTGAGATCATCGTCCCGCCGCAAAGCAATTGCCCTGCCCCGAGCCGTGGCGATGTTTATGTCGCGTCGATTGACGAAGTCAGCGTACCGTGAAATCGGGATGTACTTCGGCGGACGTGATCACAGCACCGTTGTGGCCGCCGAACGCAGAATTGCAGGCTGGGTCGCATCCGGCGAAGCAGTCGGACTGCCGACCTCATGCACAGGAAAAACCGTGGCCGAACTGGTCGACGAACTTGAGCAGCGCCTGCTGTCACTCGCGTCATAGTGCATGCTGAATCGGCGTGGCCCGTAACCGTCGAGCGGGGACAGTCACTCCGGTCGATGATGTTCGATCTGGGCTTTGAAATCCCCCAGGCTTTGCCAGTACAGCGGGCGCGAAAGATCCGCTTCGTGGACGACGACGGTTCCGAACGTCTCGGCTTTTGCCACAGGCTGGCCGGCGTGGTCGTAAACAGCGGAAAGCATCCAGTTGGCCGAAACGTCACAGTAAGTGCTGCTGACGAGCCAGACGTGGTTTTCACAGGCGCGGGCCTGGGCCAGCATTGGATTGCAGCCCCAGACTGGCCAGGCGATGACCTCCGCTCCGTTAATGCTGAGTTGTCTCGCGACTTCCGGGAAGAAACCGTCGTAGCAGATCATCATGCCGACCTTTCCGAAGCGCGTTTCGAAGACGGGGTACTCGTGGCCGGGAGTGATGCCTGCCTCGACTTCGCCTCGCGGCAGTGTCACCTTTCGATACTTGCCGACGATCTTACCGTCGGGCCCGATGAGCACCGCCACGTTGAAAACCATGTGGCGATCCCGTTCGACGAGGCCAACGACGATGTACAGGTCGTGCTGTTTCGCCAGCGTTCCGAAATACTCCGTTGACGGCCCGGGAATCGGTTCGGCAACGACGGAAAAATCCAACCCCGTTCCGAAGTAAGTCAGCGTTTCGGGAAGAACCACAAGGTCCGCCCTCTGTTTCGCGGCGTCCGCAATCAGCGGAGCGAACTGGTTTCGTTTATCGGCAGGAGTTGTCCCCTGCGTCGGGCAGTAGTGGACCGTTGCGAGTCGAACCACTCGCGACGGGATCGGATCGGCTTCATCAAGGGTCGGCAGAGTCCACTCAACGCGGCCTGCGGGTTCCCAATGATAATTCAGTTCGATCAGCAACTGTGTTGCCGCCTCAGGTGCCGCAAAGATGCCCGTAACTTCCGTCCAGCCGTCGGCGCGCGTCGCTCCATCGTGGACATACTCCGGTTCGGCCCGGGGAATGTCGCCGGGACGATATGTGGGAAACGTCGGTTCATCCCGGAGCACGGGCAGACCGGAGGAATCCTGCCAGACCAATCGGACTTCCGCAGTGCGCCGGGAAACCTTAATGCCGGTTGTTTCGCGCAGTGTATGAAACCGATAAGTCTTCCCGCCCGTCACAGACACCGTTCGAGTCCAGCCTCCGACCAGGCCCTCTCGTTCATCGGCGCGAATGACGAGCGAACCCTGAGCGTCGGGCCCTCCGTCCGGAGACTGTTCGAAGACCGGCCGGACTTCGTCGCGCGGGGACACGGCATTCCAGCCATCGAACGGACCAGCCTCAGCGACGTTATCGTCGGCCATTCCAAGGGACACGACACAGCTCAGCAGGACGAATGTGACCATGTTGGCAACTCCGACAGTACAATGTTTCCCGGGCATCCGACGGAACACAAGCGACGGGACTCACAGCAGCTTTGTAATCGGAGTACCATCGTGGGCGACTTTGAAGGGGCGGCCAGTGGGGGAATGCACGATCTCGGTCAGCGGCAGGCCGAGGGCTGTGGCGATCGTGGCGTTGAAGGCCGCAGGGGCGACACCGTCCTGATCGACGGCATGTCCGGCAGCATCCGATGATCCGTAGAACTGCCCGCCTTTGATGCCGCCGCCGGCAATCATGGCTGAGAAGACTGCCGGGTGATGGTCGCGGCCGGCATTGTAATTGATCACCGGGGAACGGCCGAACTCCGTGGTCAGCACGACCAGTGTTTCCGCGAGCAATCCTCGATCCGAAAGATCTTTCAGCAGGTTACCGACCGCTTTATCAAGCACGGCCGTCCGGGCCGGCAATGCACCTCCATTGTAGATGTTGCTGTGCATGTCCCAGCCGCCGCATGTCACTTCGACGCAGCGGACATTGTTCTCGACCAGACGGCGAGCCAGCAGGCAGCCCTGGCCAAATGCATCGCGACCATAGCGGTCGCGGTCTGCGTCTTTCTCTTCGTTCAGATCAAAGGCTTTCAGTTCACCGCTGGAAAGCAGGCTCGTCGCCTCGGAATAGAAGTCCGTGTACGTCTGAACTTTCCGCTGTTTGTATCGTTCGCGGAATTTCTTATCGAAGGCATCGATCAGACTGACTCGCTTGCCGAATGAATCCTGAGTCAGATACTCCGGCGGTTTCGTGTTTTCCAGTCCTCGATTCGGGTCGCCGATCGGCAACGGACTGAACGTCGGATCGAAGAAGCCGGCTCCAGGATGGCGAGCTGGAGCGTTGACCAGAACGGTGTCCGGCAGAGACTTGTTCTGTCGTCCCTTGAAATGCTGCAGCCACGGACCCATCGACGGATGCCGCTCCGTGGCAATTTCATCGTAACTGGTGCGCATGAGGTATTCGCCGTCCTCATGGTCGCCCGTCTGAGTAAACATGGAACGAATCGCAGCGACCTTTTCGAACTGTCCGGCGAGGGTCGGCAGAAACTGACTGATCTGAAGGCCCGCGACGGACGTGCTGATCGGTTTCGTCTCGCCCTGGTTTTCATGACCTGGTTTCAGATCGAAAGTATCCAGGTGAGTCATGCCGCCGTTCATAAACAGGTAGATCAGCCGTTTCGCTTTGCCGCCCGACGCGGCTGAAGTCTGAGCGGCACCGACGGCACTTTCCAGCGTCGGCAGCAGACTGACACCGAGAGCGGATCTGGCGGCGTACTCGATAAACTGGCGACGGCCTGCGCTGTCGAGATTGGTGCCGAACTGCTTCATAGCGATTCTCCTCAGGCGGCAAAGCCGTAACAAATGTGCCCCGATGCTCCGCATCTGGAATCCGCGATGCGGAGCTTCGCGGCGCACAGATGTGCAGAACTATTGAACAAACAGAAACTCGCGGGTATTGACCAGCGACCAGATGACATTACCGTAGCCAGCCGCGCCGCGTTCGGCGACTTCTTTGGCTCCCAGTGCCGCTTCATCGTCGTCGGGTTCGCGGTTCAGAATCGTCATGAAGATGGCGCGGATGCCTTCGGCAACCGTGCGTTTCTTCATCACGTTGTTGTAGATCGTGGAATTGCTTTCCAGCAGCATGTGAGTGATCGGGCCGTTGAACATGAACAGAATCTGCGGCACCGAACCGACAGTCGAGGACGCGGAAATCAACTCACGGTCCGACTGGCCAAATGTTCTGAGGAAATGGCCGGCCGGAACGGGTGACGGCAGTTCTGACGCCCGGGCCAGCAGGACACCCTTGTAGACATACGGCTGCTGCCTCTGGCTCTGGCTGCCGTCAATCTGCCTCGCAGAATTATCGGCAGCCAGCAGGTCCGGTGCCTTGACCGACGTAAGGTCGACGCCGATGACACTGTTCCGCAGCTCTGCCGGCATCTCACGGTATTCGTCCGGAACGGCCAGAGTCAGGAACGAATCCCACGCTTGTTCCGCCGTCATTCGCCGCAACACAGGACCCGGAAAATGAAAAGTGTCGCCGGGATTCACTTCTTCCAGGCTGGCCTGCCGCTGATAGACATCCGTATTGAAGAGGATCCTCCGGAATTCCTTCAGGTCGAAGTCGAGGCGTTTCATCTCCGATTCCAGAAACGCCATCAGTTCCGCATTCTCGGCCACCGTTGAATCCATCATGTCATCGACAGGCTCAATCTGGCCGATTCCGAATGTCTGCTTCCACAGACGATTTGCGATGGTGAGAGCAAACCGCGGATTATCCTTCGCTGTCAGCCAGCGGGCAAATGCCTGACGCGGCGTTTCACCGGAACGCAGCGCGGCAGAACCTCCGAACAGGGCTTTGGGTTCCACGACGTCACCCGGTCTTGCATTATTGTAAGCGTAGTCTTTGGGGAGCGTGATTTTCCGGTCGGCCTGATCGTTCACCATCATCATGTTGACGTTGATGAGATCATTGAATCGGTATGAGTTATTGCGGCGGTCCTCTTCTTCCTGTTCAATGAGAGCATACTCTTCCTGAAGCCGGTCGTTGGGATTCGTCTGCCAGTAACGGGTGTCACCACCGTTCGTACTGGTGCGGGTACCGTAAGTGAACGCCGCC
>JANNGQ010000386.1:0-3585 GCA_031403975.1 Planctomycetota bacterium | reverse complement strand
GCCTGGGACAGGGTGGCCACTGATTTTACCAACAAACTCACCGATCACTCCCTTGAGTTCACTGACGTGGCCCGACGTGATGAGCTGATTTCCGGAGCGGACGCAGAGATTCAGATATAAAGGCGGAAGTGGTTCAAAACTTACTCCGAGGGACCGGGCTTTTTCTTCAGGCTGCATGGCGGCTGGGACTCAGTTGGAATTGGGAACGGGGAACGGGTTAAACAGCGCAAATTCCACCGCCACCGGGCTTGGGGACTGTCGGATTAGTCGTAGGGTAGGCTTTCAGCCTGCCTCGTCCATTCAAAAACACATGCTTTCGCTCATGTCCAGGCAGGCTGAAAGCCTGCCCCACAAGTAATCGCGACAAAACCGACAGTCCCCTCGCCCCGGTGGTCTAATGGCTTGTGCGATAGTGCTTTGCGTTTTGACTGGTGCAAAAGCCGTTGAACCACCGGGGCAACCCCGGTGGCGGGAAAGCACTCTGTCGTATTCGATACTTCGAGTTTTGTAGTATCTGACACAACCACGGACAAGGATCACAGGCATGCGCAGCCGGTCCCGACACGCGCCGATCTGTCTGCGGGCATCTGGATTTCGCCGACCGGAATGCACAGAATGCGAACGTTCGCTGTCCTGCGTCTCGCAGGAAAGCGTCCGCTCGTGAACTTTGTCAGAGGTGTCCTCATGTGTATGCGATTTTCCTCGTGTCTCACTGCCGGTTTGGTTTTGACAATTGTGTTTTCGATTAACAGCGGTCTGATCGGTGCTTCGGTGCTTGAGGATCCGCAACCAGCACTGAAGATCGGTGATGCCGCTCCGGACTGGAAGGAGTTGCCCGGCACCGATGACAAAAAACACTCTTTGGCCGATCTGCACGATCAACGTGTGGTTGTGATCGTCTTCACCTGCAACTCATGCCCATATTCGGTGGACTACGAAGACCGGATCATCGAGCTTCAGAAGAAGTATGCGGACCACAAAGACGGCGTCAAACTGGTGGCGATCAACTCCAGTAAGAAACCCACGGAGACGCTCGAAAACATGAAGGCACGGGCGAATGACAAGGAGTTCCCGTTCGCCTATCTGGTTGATGAAACACAACAGGTTGCTGAGTCCTACTCGGCCGGGTTCACTCCGGAGTTCTTCGTCCTGAACAAGGACCGGCAGGTCGTTTACAAGGGAGCCCTTGACGACAAGACGAATGCAACGGAGGTGAAAGTGAAGTATGTCGAACTCGCCATTGAGGCCGCATTGAAAGGTGAATCTCCGGAGATGCGGGAAGTTCCGGCGCGGGGCTGTGCGATCCGATACCAGCGAGCTCGCAAGTGAGCGAGGTGAAACCGGCGAAAGGACGAATTCCCAGGATTGTGGTGGTGGGATCTGTCAACATGGACCTCGTCGTTCGCTGTTCGCGTTTTCCTGCGCCGGGCGAAACGCTGATCGGACAGAGTCTGCGGCAGATTCCCGGCGGCAAGGGCGCGAATCAGGCGGTAGCCGCCGCGCGGCTGGGGGCTGATGTGGCGCTGGTCGGGCGAGTCGGCAGCGATGGTTTTGGGCAGACGCTTCTGGCTGGCCTCGTGAGTGAAAGCATCAATGTCGAGCATGTGCTGATATCTCCGGAAGTCTCCAGCGGGCTGGCCGTGATCAGCGTCGATGATTGCGGCCAGAACTGCATCACGGTCGTTCCGGGTGCGAACGGCTGCGTCACGGCCGCTGACGTCGTCGCCGCAGAAACTGTGATCGCAGATTCGGATGCCGTGCTGATCCAGTTTGAGATTCCTGGTCCGGCAGTCGTGCAAACGATGGAATTGGCGCGAAAATACAGCGTCCGGATTGTGCTCGATCCCGCTCCGGCCCGATCGGACGTGACGGATGAACTGTTGCAGGCCGATGTTCTCTGCCCGAACGAAACAGAAGCGGAACTGCTGACAGGGCTGAAGATCGAGTCCATTGACGATGCGTTGGCGGCCTGTGAGCGGCTTCGTGATCGCGGCGCGAGACTCAGCATTGTCACGCTGGGCAGCAACGGAGTGGTGTTCTGTGACGGCGAGCAGAAGGCTCGTTTTGTGCCACCGTTCAGTGTCAATGCCGTCGACACAACCGCCGCTGGCGATGCGTTCGCGGCTGCATTGAGTGTTGCACTGGCGGATGGCCGAAGTCCGAGTGATGCGATCCGTTTCGCCAGCGCCGCGGGAGCACTCGCCACGACTCGCCACGGGGCTCAGCCCGCCATGCCGCGGCGTGACGATGTCGAGCGATTGATGATTCAACAGCTGCAACAGGGATGACGCGTGTCCGGGCGGTTTTCTCCGCTGCCGTGATTTACTGTAGTCCAGCCGCTCCGCCGGCTGGGATTCATCGTTGAATGACGGCGAAACGGAGCGATTAACAGATTGCAATGCCCTGCGCGAGTTCCCGCCGGCGGAGCGGCGGGACAACAGTGGGGACAGCCGTCTTGCTTTTTCATTGCCTGCTTCGAGACAATCATCAGTCCCCGGGTTCCTTTTTACCCGAAACGTCTGTGATCGCCCCCTAGAGTCTTTCGATGTCGCCGCTAAATTCAATCTGCCTGATCGTGGTGGCCATGCTGTTCAGCCGATCGCTTTGGTCATCACCTGTGGATGAGCCGGAATCTCCCGCCAACCCACCGACAGCAGAACAACGACTGGCACAGGCCGAGTTTGTGCGAATCAAAGTCCTGCCGTTGCTCGAATCTCGTTGCTTTGAATGTCACGGAGCGCAGGACAAAATCAAAGGCGGATTGCGCTTGACTTCCGTCGAATCCATGTTGAAAGGCGGTGACAGCGGGCCGGCGATTGTGCCGTCGAAGCCGGAGGAAAGTCTGCTCGTTCAGGCCGTGCGTTATGAGAGCTTCGAAATGCCTCCGAAGAGCAAAATGCCGGAGGAAGAAATTGCGATCCTGACTCGGTGGATCGCCGACGGCGCGGTGTGGCCGGAGGATCTCACGAAGCCGATTGCACCCGCGGTCACCGCACCATTTCCGCTGCAGGAGCGCATGGCATCGCATTGGGCATGGAAGAAGATTGCTCGTCCTGACGTGCCGGCCGTTAAACAAACCGACTGGCCTGCGAGCGACATCGATCGATTTCTGCTGGCGAAGTTGGAGGACGCCGGAATCGCTCCGGCACCTGATGCCGACAGACGAGCGATCATCAGGCGGTTGTATTTTGACCTGATCGGTCTGCCGCCAACGATCGAACAACAAGAACGATTTTTCAATGATCCGGCGGAAACGCCTGCTGCGATTGAGAAAGTCGCCGATGAGTTGCTTGCGTCGCCTCAGTTCGGCGAACGCTGGGCTCGTCACTGGCTGGATCTCGTGCGATACGCCGAAACGCTGGGCCATGAGTTCGACTATCCGCTGCCGTATGCCTTTCGGTATCGCGACTACGTCATTCGAGCGCTCAACGCTGATGTGCCCTACGATCAGTTCGTGAGGGAACACTTTGCTGGAGATCTTCTTGCGGAACCTCGCCGTCATCCGGAACGCCAGTTCAACGAATCAATCATCGCGACCGGATTCTGGTTTCTCGGCGAATCCACACACGCCCCGGTTGATGTGCG
>JANNGQ010000385.1:0-4132 GCA_031403975.1 Planctomycetota bacterium | reverse complement strand
ACCGCCGCGGCCCGGTTCGCGCTTGCCTTATCCCAAGCCTTATGGCTGGGAAACATTAAGGCATCACTAGCCGCACATAAATTTTTATAGAGATCGTCCCCATGAACACAAATGAAAGGCTAGCGCAAGCGTCACGCAGGCAGTTCTCGGTGTTCACGGTACGAAAATCAAGGGCTCCACCGCCAAAGAGGCGCAGATCAGTTCTTTGCCGTTGCGGTCGTCGATTGGCAGAAGAACGACTTCTTGCGACCGGGTGCGCTTATTTCCACGGCAATTCAGCACAGACCAGCCTGCCCGCCGCATTTCGCCCATAGACTCTCCCACCGGAGACGATTGGAACCGTCCAGCATCGCCCCTCAAGGAACGGCGAACGAGCCAGTTCCTCGTAACCAGCCGGCGATGCCTCAACCAGGACCAGATCGCCTTGATCCGACAACGCCAGCAGCCGACCGTCAACGATCATCAGTGAGCCACATCCCAGTCCGCGTTGTTTCCAGACGGATTTTCCGGTGGCTGCTTCGAGACAAGTCAGCGTGACATTGCGACTGCTGTGCGAATCGCCGTCGAAGCCATAAAAATGCCCATCCTGAAGGACGCTGTTGCTGAAGTGATTGCGCATCTCGTGATTGACATAGATCGGTTCCAGAGAATTATTCCAGAACCGAAACATACCGCATCCGACTTTGTAACCCGTCGAGACGAAAATCGTGTCGCCGCTGATGATGGGTGTCGTCGAATTCGTCTGATAGGGCGACTTCCACTCTTGAAAGGCCACCTCGGTTCCGTCGACCGAATTCACGATCCGCAGTCCATTGCAATCCAGCGTGGCCAGCAGCGCGCGTCCCTGATCGTCAAAAGTGGCGGCTGATCCATAGCCTGCGTCGTGCAGTTCTGTCTGCCACAGTTTCGCGCCGTCTGTTTTGTCGTACGAGACGACTCGGCCGGCTTCCAGAATCAACTGTTTCTCAAGTATCCGCGCTGAACTGCTGAAGCCCCACTCCGGCAACTTCATTCCCAGATCCTGCTGCAGATCCTTCTGCCACACAACACTGCCGTCGGCCATCTGCAGACAGAACAACTGCCCCTCTTTGCCAAGTGTATACACCAGATTGCCGTCGATCGTTGGCGTCGAGCACGGACCGCCTTCGTGGAGATTGTCGATCAGCCGACAGGGGTAGCTGTGCTTCCAGTGAACTTCGCCGGATGCCGCGTCCAGGCACCAGACATGTTCGTTGCCGTCGACATGCCCCATCGCCATCATCCGCCCGTCAACGACGGACATCGAACTGAATCCAATCCCGATTTCGCGAGTCCACGCCACCGGCAACCCATCCTTCGGCCATTCTGCGATCAGGATTCCCTTGCGCAGATTCAAATCGTGCGAGGGACCACCCCAATTCGGCCAGTCGTCGGACTCCTTCACTGAAGCAGGTACGCTCAACGCCGCTGGATTGTCATCAGTCGCGGCAATCGACATGCGCTCCGAAATCACGCCGCTGGCGCCAATCGAAAGAGTACCGATGAGGACGAGCAACCGGCACACCACGCGATTCTGTGTTCTCATCTCGACTCCTTCGGACGCAGTTTCAGGTCCCGGTAATACCGCCACTTGGCACCCGGTACCGGGGCGTAAAGGCCTGGCTGGACCAGCTGCGGCAACGGCTGCCGCATGCAGCGGGCAGCCAGTTCACAGTTCAAGCCGATCAGCGCACCGGGACAGTTGAGCGCGTTGATGGCGGCGCACCATGCTACGTCTTCATACTCCTGATTCCCCTGGGCGAACGTCAACATCCGGAGCCAAACCTGCACGAATTGTACAACGTTCGTCGATGCCGCGTACTCCGTCAGCAGGAGAATCGAACGCAGGTCGATGTGAGCCGGATTGGCGACGGCGAGGAAGCCTCCTGTCGAGCCCCGACTGCCAGGGCGCCCACCGACCGTCGCAACAAGATTGCTAAAATAGTCGAGCGCATCGCGTAGCGTAACAGGTTCTTTCGCGGTGAGCACTTCCCTCATCTGGCTTCGCTGTAATCTTGCCTCATTCATTTTTTGCAGCACGGCCTTCGAATCTTCCCTCGCGTCTTCGGATACGAGCATGAACAGCAGCGTCACGGCATCCTCAACGGACAACTCTGAAAAATCAATTCCGTGCTGTCTGAATGCGGCCAACAACTCCTGCAGAAGCCGATTCTCCCAATCGGGCGTCAAACGTCGCGCAAGTAGTTTTCCCTGCAAAGACCAGGCGAGCTGCCGCAACATCATTATGGCGGCGGGTGAGAGTTGACGTTGGATTCTGTGCTGGTGTATCCGCAGCCGCATGTCAGTCAGAGTTGAGTCTTCATTCTTCATGAGTCCTCCTTTGTGCTGCCAGCCGAACGCGCTAGCGTCGGGCCTGTGTCAGGAAAACGCTGGAGAATTCTGGCCCCGTCCCGCAACGCCGTGAAGGACTCTTGTAGCCGGATTCGTGAGAATTCGGGGGTGACCCCGCTGATTCCGAAGTCTCACGACTCAGGCTACAAACCCATTCCCTCATATTTGACTGCGAAAAATCCTTCACGGCGTTACCCGTCCCGGCGCGCCGGGATCGGCTGATTTCAGTCGTTCGTCCCCTTCTTCAACCGACAGGGGCTGCGACTTTTGACTGAGATTCTGAATACTGCTCAATCAGGATGTTCACTGCCACCAATGCTTCCGCGTCCTCAAGATCCCACACACCACCTGCGTCGACGCGGCCTGCCGTCGTCGCCAAATTCGCAAACGTTTGGCCCATCCGCCACTCGGGGCGGATACGGCTGAGGTGTGCCAGAACGGCGAGCAGTTCAAGATGTATTCGTTCTGACGAGCTCATAGTCTGTCTCCGACAATGCGCAAGCCACCAACCGAGCCGTTCAACGTTCCGGTCACCTCGACCATGACCTTTGTAAATGCAACATTGGCGGAACTACCGAGCCCCCGGAAAGGACACACCATCAGGAACCGCGTTTTCGGCGGCTTCCGGGGACTCAGTTGCACGGCGCGCGCCGTAGTCAACCGTTGGCCGCGAAAATCGACCTTCGAGTTTCGTGAATAGTGTCTTCAATTTGCGCAAATCATGCCCGACTTCGCTGGACACCAAGTGTCGTACTCGTCGAATTTCCTCGATATGTGGATCATTCATCGGTGTTTGCCCCCTGTCCTAAAAGTTCAAGCGGTGTCACTAACGACGGAACCATCAGTCCCAGCAGACCGTTCACACGCCGGATATGTCCGAATTTATTGGCGTTTGCGAGGTGTTTGCAGTTCCATGTTACAAGAAAATCGCAGTTATGATGCGACGCAAGGGCAAGATGCAACGCATCTCCGGCAGGATCAAGAGGCATCAGCCTCTGCGAGATGTATTCATCCACAATCTCCAGGACGCGATCCGTGATCGCCATCGGCAACAATCCGAGGATCAGATCAATGGCATCCTTGCGGCCAGGGAAATCACCACGTTCAAGTTCTTGCAGCACAGCCGCAGACGTCACCAATTCGTCGGCTCCGGATGAAAGGTCGAACCATTCGCGAGTCCAGTTCCGGCGAGCGACCATCTCGGGTTCGGAGCGAACCTCGAAGTAGAAGCTTGCAATTGAAGTCTCAACGTAGATTCGCGCCAATCGGTTGCTCCCAAGGACAAAACCAGAACATAGATGTCAGGAGTCGATTATCATGATTTCACAAACAATGGTTCCTGCCACCTTTTGTCCACTTGACACCTTTTGTCGCTCCTCTTTCTGGCAGAGGGGAATTGGTGGAGACGAAAAACAGGTAAGACGGACGATGGTAACTGGATCACCTTTCCTGAAGTGGATTCCAAGGGGATGGAGGTTTTCCAGAATTAAGTAAATGGATCACGCGGGAACGACTACGAGGAAAAAGAAGCCACACTGCTCGTTCTGTCGCGGGTGTATCCTTTGAAATATTGGTCAGTTGGAATTCAACTTGGATCCCGTTGGTGGCAGAGAACCCGACATGAAGAATGCGTGCCTTGCCTCCCGTGGTCTGAATACCCAAGGCTGCCGCGCTGGCGAGAACTTGTTGTCGTGCCGTGAAGACGAGCAGCAGCGGAAGAAGCACGACGCAAAGCATTAACGCAAACGTTGCGACTTTGGCA